>JAMCPG010000037.1 GCA_023379845.1 Thermoplasmatota archaeon | reverse complement strand
CCAGTTCTTCGAATGTTCCTGAATCAACTATCTTTCCTGCGTAAAGGATTGAAAGACTTGTGCAGAGGCGCTGCGCGACCTCCATGATATGCGTGGAGAAGATTATTATTTTACCCCGCTCAGCAATCCTTGCAAGAAGATCCTTCAGAATCTTTGACGATCTCGGATCAAGGCCGTTCATTGCTTCATCAAGCACTATGACCTGCGGATCATGTATAAGAGCGGCAATAATTGCTACCTTCTGCCTTGTCCCGAAGGAAAGATTTCCTATATAGTCGGAAGACGTTTCATCAAGCTCGAACGCCTTCAGGAACTCAGTTGCCCGCTTCTCATACTGCCCGGATGGCACATTGCGAACCGATGCTATAAATCTGAGATATTCCCATATGCTCATGCTCTCATACAGCGCAGGCGTTTCCGGTACGTAACCCGTGATAGACTTGACCACATTGTTTTCGGTGACTGTATCATGACCAAGCACCGTTATTGACCCGGATGTGGGTTTTATTATTGATGATATAAGCTTCAGCATTGTGGTCTTTCCAGACCCGTTCGGGCCAAGAATTCCATATATCTGGCCAGGTTGAACCTGCAGGTTTATCCCGGAAAGCGCTAATTTGCCGGAATAAGCCTTGGTAACATTGATGAGTTCTATCACTTGTTGTCCGACTCTTTATTATAAAGAATAATTAATCTTTTCCTGATATAAACGCAGGACAACATTATTTAGTCAGCGAAGGTATAATGTTGACGTGATGCAGTGCGGTCTGGACGAAGCAGGCAGAGGTCCCGTCATAGGTCCAATGGTTATCGCTATGGTCTGCGGCGATTCAGACCAGCTAGCAGCTATAGGCGCCAGGGACTCTAAGATTTTATCACCTGCGAGAAGAGAAACACTTTACGCTGTTATCAAAAGGGTTGCCGAATCGGTCACATTTTCTGTCGTAAGTGTTGCAGAAATCAATTCCGAGATGATCCACCAGACCATGAACGAGATAGAGCATTCAAGGTATCTTGCCCTGATCAGGAAAGCAAATTATCCTGTCTTTGTGGATGCTTTTGACGTGGACGCGTCCAGGCTTGAGAACCGGCTTTCCAGGGAGTCCGGGCATGAGATTCATGCGATGCACAGGGCCGATTCAACCTTTGCAGTAGTATCAGCGGCATCCATTGTTGCCAAGGTTGAAAGGGACAGTATTATAGAAGAGCTTCACAAGGAATATGGTGACTTCGGCTCCGGTTATCCGTCTGATCCAAGAACAGTTGCGTTCCTTAGGAAGTGCGTTTCTGATAAGAAAGATGTGTCAAGGATTGTGCGCAGGGAATGGGCAACCTGGAAAAAACTTGTTGGCGGTGGTTCCCAGAAAGATCTTCGTTCCGACTACACTAGTGTTATATAGTTTTCTTCATTCAGTGCAATGTGTCTATACAGGGCTTGCCAAAGGATAAAACCGAGATGGCTGATGACTATAATGAAAGGGGAATTTCTTTCTTCAACCTGAGAAAGTACCCGGAAGCAATACAAAATTTCACCAAGGCGATAAAGATTGTCGGAACCGATCCGGATTATTATCATAACAGGGGTCTGGCGTATTATTCTATGAAAATGCTAGACAACGCAATCAAGGATTACATGAAGGCAGTGGAGATCCTTCCGGATAATGCAGATTACCACAACGCGCTTGGCGCGGCCCAGGAGGATTCCGGCGACCTCGTAGGAGCAGTTGAATCATTCAGCAAGGCAATAGAACTTGAAGGCGACGTTCCCGACTATTATTATAACCGGGGAAATGTATTATGGAAACAAGGTAAGCATGATCTTGCGCTAGAAGATTACAGCAAGGCAGTGCAGCTAAACAGCACCGACCAGATATTCCTATACAAGCGCTTCCTTACGTACCTGGATCTTGAACGCTATGAAGATGCTCTTAACGATATTGACTCCATTATAAGGCTGGCGCCGGGCAGCACAATGTATATTGCGCACAAGGCAAAATTGCTCATGCTAATGGACAAAAAAGATGAGGCGAAAGAGTTACTGCTGGATTTCAAGAAGCACCAGGATCTTGACGAAACTCTATCTAAAATGCTGGAAGAGCTCCAATAGTTGATTTCAGAAATTGATCCTGTGAGTTACGGCTCAAAATTTTACTGTGTCGATGATAGACATGTGTGCGTTTAGTTCGCTCCATTATTAAAAAATTTTAATTATTGTATAATTATACAGTTAACATGGTATCTCAGTCTGATCTAGATAGAATTAAGGATTTTCTTCTAGACAGCGTTGGGAAACATGATATTGTAATAGGTATAAGCGGTGGAATAGACAGTGCTGTTGTCCTAGGTCTTTGTGCATCCACTTTTCCCGCATCCAGGATACATGCCATGTTCCTGCCTGATTCCAATTCTGCCAGTGATTCGATTTACGTGAATGAACTATCGAATGTTTTTCACGTTGATATAAAGCAGATACAGCTTCAGGGTTTCGTCAATCCTTTTGTCAGCACTTTTGGAATAAAGGATCTGCGCCTCCTCGGAAACATAAAATCCAGGCTTAGAATGATCATTCTCTACTATCATGCAAACCTGTTTAACGGTCTGGTGGTGGGAACTACAAATCGCACGGAATACCTGACAGGATACTTCACAAAGTTCGGCGATGGAGCATGCGACATTGAGCCGATACTTCACATGTACAAACATGAGGTCAGGGAAGCAGCTCGGATTCTTGGCGTGCCAGCATCAATAATAGAGAGAAAACCCTCTGCCGGCCTCTACCCGGGGCAGACGGACGAGGATGATCTTGGATTCACTTATGATTTTTTAGACATGAGCCTGAGTCAAATTACAACAGGAAAATACGATTCCTCGGATGCTAGAATTGGGCGAATCTTGAACCTTGTTAATGAAACCGCACATAAACGTGAGATGCCAAAGAGCCTTCCTGTGATCGATGGTTCCTGATGCCTCTCCAGTCAGAGTTTCTGCAGGTCAGCCTTATACTTATCCTGGCTGCCTTCTCAATCCCTATAGCGAGGAAGTTTTCGATTGCTGAAGTCCCTGTTCTTATTATACTGGGGTTGCTGTTCGGACCTTTGACAGGGATCATCAACCACACCTATGCAAGCTACCTGATGGTTTCATATGCATCGGTCGGGCTGGGGATGCTCGGTATAGTTATCATTCTGTATGCTGAAAGCCACAAGATAGACTTCAAGATATTGCGAAGGGAGTTCGTTCGGATAGCTTCCTTGGATACGTTGGGCATAGTTATAACAATGGTGGTCATTGCATTCTTCTTTTCATTCATCACGCATGCACCTTTGATAATTGGATTCCTTTTTGGCGCCATTCTGGCTCCTACGGATCCTGTTACCATTATACCGATATTTCGGAAGCTCAGGGTCAAGGAAGATATATACGGAATAGTGCTGGGTGAGAGCCTTTTCAATGATCCTGTATCGATCATATTCTTTACGCTCATAATAGCGATGATAGTACCAGGCTCAACATATTCACCCCTGTTCAATGGGGTAACATCGTTTTTCGGCCTGTTCGCAGGATCTGGAGTCTTCCTGATAATACAGATAGTTGTGCCTGCGTTGATAGGCATCGCAGTTGGATTCTCCATCCTGTACCTCAACAAGATATTCAATTTCGAGAATTTTATACTTGGACTTCTGCTGGGCGTAGTGCTTCTGGAGTTTGCAGTTTTCAGCGCTGTCAGTATAACGCCATTTCCTGCAATAATAGCGACTGGCGCTATCATTGGAAATTTCTCGGACAAAAGCCTCTTCTGGCAGCGTGAAGCAAACTTCCAGGACAACCTTTCGTTCCTTGCACAGTCTATAATTTTCATCCTTCTCGGTGCCATACTGACCTTGCAGGATTTAGAGCGCTACCTTGTGGTTGGAGTCCTGACTGCGCTTGCACTGATTTTTCTGGCAAGGCCAGCCGCGGTAATGTCTTCGCTGACAATTGCGGATAGGGGGAAGAGCAGGCTTCACCTGGACAACGTCAAAAAGCTGTTTATTTCGTTTGTCGGACCAAGGGGAACAGTGACAGTGGTCCTTTCGACCATACCGTTTGTAATTGGTGAATCTTTGAATAATGCTTTGCTTATAGAATGGGGGCCCATCATCTACTCTATCGCCTCCATAATTGTCCTTGTATCCATTGTTTTCTTGGCGCTATTCATACCACTATTAAGCAAGCACTTCTTTCCAGAGGAAAAGAATAATTCCACCGAAGCCTAAATGGGGTTCAGTTCGTTCTCGACCTCGTCCTCTTCTATGTTGAGTTCCTTCAGCAGGTTTGGCCGATCCTTGTAAAACTTGTTAATCATCCTATTCACATCGCGATAGGTGATGTATTTTTTCTGTATCATGCGATTTATGATGACTTCCCTGATCTTTGCTTCCTTTTCGAGCTCGACTTCAGATTTTCCTGTTCTTTCCGCAATCCTGTTCATTACGTAACTGAAACCGGAGTACTGGAAGGTATCATTCTGGGAATTCCATTTGAATATGTTGTTCAGGACTATATCGCCAGATGAGGGATCGAGCCCTGTTATCTCAGATACTGATGTAACGCGCCTGACTATCTTTCCGTTATAGTTGAGAAGAGATTGCATTATCACGACGTCAAGAGCAGTGATTAGCGTCCTGGGTATATTGATAGGCTCAGACTCTAGCCTGTATATAAGGGTCTTAGGATCTTCAGCGTGGAACGTGCCGAAACCATAACGACCTGCAGACATTGCCTGGAATACCGTGAATGCCTCCTTTCCCCTGACTTCTCCTATGACTATGTAATTAGGTCTTTGCCTGAGTGAGGCCGCAAGCAGGTCAAACATGTCTATTTCGCCGGCCCTCTTGCCTGTATCGCGGTCTAGCTCACCGAATCCTGGCCTGGTTACGCCTGCAATCCAGTTCTCATGCGGTATGTTGATCTCCCTCGTGTCCTCTATACTTACTACCTTCATCTGCGGTGGAATGAAGAGAAGGATTGCGTTGAGAAGAGTAGTCTTACCAGACCCTGTACCGCCGGCAACCATCATGTTTGAACCGTATTCTGTAAGCACCCAAAGATAGCTGAATACCTTGGCCGAAAGGGACTTGGCCATCACAAGGCTGATCGGGCTTAGAGGATTTGCCCTGAACTTCCTGATTGTGAATGCTGGTCCGTTGTTTGTGATGTATTTGCCAAATGAGGCCTGTATCCTGGATCCGTCCCTCAAGGTTGCATCTATTATAGGTATTGAGATGGAAATATGTTTTCCCGAATCCTGTATGAGACTTTTCACATACCTGTTCAATTCGTCATCGTCATCATATTTGATATTGGTCATTATGTAGCCATGTTCCCGGTGGAACACGAATACTGGAACGGTGCTGCTATCGCAGGAGATATCCTCTACGTTGGGATCTCTCATCAGGCCGTCTATTCGGCCATATCCAACAATATCCCTTTCAACGTAATACTTGATGACTGTTCCCTGGTTTCCGCCCAATCGGATATCAAGATCATCTAATGCAATCGGGAAATACTGCTCAAAGTCCTTCTTCCTGTCTGTGGTCGGGTGACCGTTGAACGCGGCAAGATTTATCAGATAGTTTTTCAGCTTGTCTATGATCTCTTTTTCCTGGTTATCCACAAATGGTTCTATGAGCGCTAAATTGATCTCACCTGTATCTCTGTTCTGAAAAACCCTGCTGTAAACCATTCCTGGCTCAATTTCATCGAAAGAAAGATCATCTGTTCCACTGCTTCCGTTTAGCTGGACCTGCGCCTTGTCGAGCGTCGTTATTACCCTCTCTTTCTTCTTGAATGGATTTAGCGGCATTATATTGCACCTACACCAAGCAGAATGACAAGGCTTACAAGAACCAGGATGCCAGCGAGGAAGAATCCTGAGGCAACCCTTCCGTCACGAAGAACTCCGGAGAGGATACCTGAGCCACCACCCTGCATTATCATACCTATATTGAAAACGTTTTTTATTGCACCAACATCAGCGCCGTTGAGGAAACTCAAACCGCTTCCTCCTGTTGATGTACCAAGCTGTGGAAGGAAATCCAGGTCCAGAACTAGAATAACGAACAGAAAAACACCGAATGATATCATCATAACTGCAGTATAGTTCTTCATTTCCGAGAATTTGGCATTCCTCAAGAGCTGCATCTGTGATGTGAATTCCGATACCATGCCCATCACATCTGATATGTTGCTTCCTGATTCCGCTGCCCTTATGATGATTGTGCCGGCCCTCTCAATATCCTGGGAATGAAACTTCTTTCCGAAATCAACCATTGCGTCTTCAACAGGGACTCCCCAGGAGATGAGCGCTGCTACTCTTTTGACCTCTTCAGAAAGTGATCCATAATCGGAAGATGAAGCCCTGACTATTGACTCGGAAATCGGCATTCCAAAAGTTGTGTATTCGGCGATATCGCGAAGGAAGTCTGATATCCTCCTCTCTGCTTCGTAAACCCTCTTTATTTCGCGCTCATCAAAGTACCCGTATGGTATGGAGATAACAGCAAAAATTACAGAAGCCACAACAAGCACGTTGAAGCCGAAGCTTGGTTGTCTTATGTAAATGAGCAGGTAGATAAGAGTGAACATCAAAGCCGCGATGTAGGAAAGCAGTAGAACTACATATTTTGTCCTCATATGTTAACCTCCTTTATGGTGCTCTGTATCAGGAAAGCGAATACGAAAGTAATCATGGGCACCATCATCAGGACAATGAGATATAAAACAGTAACAACTGCGCCTGCACCTGATGATATTGCGGCAAGTATTCCCAATATTACGATCATCATAAGCGGGAATGCCACTCCCACTGTGACGTAGCTTTCAGCAAGAACTCCCACAGATTCAGAGTTCTGCTTTATGAGTGTGCTGAGTTCAGACTGGAACTGTTTTGCTTTCATTGTGAAATAATCCTTGAGGTTTCCACCTGAAGTCACAGTGGAAGTTATTCCGCTCAGGAATTCAGCAAATTTCAGGGAGGGGGAATATTTTGCTTCTTCTCTTAGAGCACTGACGATATCATTACCAAATAGCCTGGATGAAGCGGAGATGGTTCTTGCCTCCTTTGCAATTTCACCATACTGGGGGCTCTTTCCAAGTTCATACATTATGTTCTCGACCGGAACGTCGGCAGAGGCCATTGTTGCTATATAAGCAAGTGCCATTGGGAGCCTCGTATCTATGTTTTTTCTTCTTTTAGTAATTGCAGAAGAAGGCATTGCTATCCCAAGCGAATATATCATTATGGCGACAATTACGACGATCGGAACTCCAAATAGAGCGATAGTTCCAATGAAATAATATGCTGCACCAAGGGCAATCATTCCACCAAATGCTGCTATGAGAGAGAAAAACGTGATCATTGAAAGATACTGCACAGGAGAATAAGGTTTCTTTGACTTTCTAAGGCTCTCCTCAAGCTTGACATTGACAGGTTTCAGCGTGTAATAATCCCTGAACAATGTAAGTGCTACTTTCATGTAACCAGGGACTTTTGGCATAGTAGTCGTTGGTTCTATGAACTCCTCCTTTCGACTGATAGTCCTGGTCATTTTCTGGATTGAGACCTGATCCGGCCTCTTCCTTGCGCCGAAAAGCCTTCTCTGGTTTTCTTCTATTTCCTCCTTTGCCCGCTGGATTGACTCATTTTTCTTCGAGAACCTGAATATACTGAAACCCTTGCCCTTCTTGTCCGTTTCAGCTGGCATAACTTGATCTGTTCCAGTTGTAGCAGGAAGGTTGACCTTATCCAATGCTTCCTGTTTTGCTTTCTTTTTTCTCCTCGTTTCTGCTTTTGCTTCCTTCTTTTCCTGACGGGAGATCTTCTTGGCAGAAATAACGGTCTCGGTCTCGGGCTGAGTCTCTTGTGGCTGTGCAGAAATATCAGAATCTTCCTTGACCAGTGGGCCTGTAAATGCCCCTACCTCAGGTTCTTGTGATGGGGACTGGCTGGATGTTTCCGGTTCAGGAGCATTCTGAGGCGCATGTTCCCCCGTATATTCTTTGGAAGGCTCATGACCAGAATCAAGAAGAGGGGTCATTCCTTCTTCTGTGCCTTCATTACCAAGTGGTTTTGTCTCAGGTTGGGACTGACCTGAAGGAGAAGTGTTATCCTGAATTACAGGCTTCCTGACCTTCGGCTTCTTTCTTGACTGTATACGCCGGTTGGCTTCCTGATCATCCGTCATGTTAACTCTCCGGTAGCCATTTTCATTGCATAATCCTGATCCTTGTAATATGTGTTTATTATCTTTGAAATCTGAATGTAGTTGATGATATCCGATCTAACCATTTCCTCAAGCAATTTCTTCCTAAAATCAAATTCCTGCTTGAAAGCGCTGGATGTCAACCCACGCGAAAACTGCACTTTCTTGTACAGATTGCTGAAACCAGAGAAGGAATGCCTCCCTTTGAAAGCATCGTAGGAAAAGACCTTGTTGTATATGACCTCATTAGTGCTACTGTCAAATCCGGACATTTCATCCACTTCCGTAATTCTCCTAACAACAGAGTCCCCACTCCTGATAAATTTGTTGAATATTACGGTATTAAGGTAGGTGAGCATTATTCTTGGTATGTTTAGAGGTGCGCTTTCCAATCTGTTTACTGTTGCCTCCATCGAGTCAGCATGTATAGTCGAATAGGTAGTGTGACCGGTTGCCATAGCCTGGAATAGTGAAGAAGCTTCACGGCCCCGGACCTCGCCCACGACAATGTATGTCGGGCGCTGCCTCATTGCCATCTTGACGAGTTCGAACATGTCAATCTTGGCCATTCCATTATCCCGAGAGTCGAAATCTGATTCCCTCGTAGAAGTAGCAACCCAGTTCTTGTGTAGTATGTTTATCTCCCTTGTCTCCTCGATACTGAAAATCTTCGTATTTGGCGGAACAAGCATTAACATGGCATTCAGTGTGGATGTTTTGCCCACCGCGGGAACACCTGCAATAAGGGCTGAGTTCAGATTTTCAATCATATACCAGAAATATGTTACCACTTCTGCGTTCGCAGTACCATATTTTATGAGCTCGACGGGTGTGAAAGGCCTTTCTCTGAATAGTCGAATTGTGAACGTAGACCCTCTGGTCGCAATTTCGCTTCCATAAATTGCCTGCACCCTGTGACCCTGTTGAGTAGATCCATCCAGTATTGGTTCAGCAACCGAAATATCCTTGTTACATAGCTGTGCTAGTTTAATAACGTACGAGTTAAGCTGGGCAGGATCCGGAAAAACGACATTTGTCTTGATAGACCCATATTTCCTGTGATACACAAATATAGGAACGTTGTAACCATCGCATGAAATATCCTCAACGTATGGATCTCGGACAATAACTTCAATTTTCCCGAGACCTTCAAAATCTCTCTTAAGATAGTATTTTAGCTTGTTCTTTGACTGCTCTGATAAGCGGACCTGGTATGCCTCGATGTAGTCATCAAGTATCTTACCGATATCAAAACCATCGAACGTGCCTAGATATCCCTTAACATTCGGTATAACCATTTGCATTTCTCTGGGTAGAGTCCTAAGAAAAGCATCCTCTATTTCGTTAAGTTGTGGTTCAACCACGGAATAGATTGTTTCAAGCGTTTCACGATTCCATTGTATTTCAACGGATCCGCTTGTTCCAATAATATCGTATCTGTCTACTAGGTCAAGATTCTCGTTGCCGGAAGTCTTGGCTATTGGCCTTCTGGATTTTGATCTCCTTATTGTGAACTGCGGCATTCTTACCCTCT
>JAMCPG010000036.1 GCA_023379845.1 Thermoplasmatota archaeon | reverse complement strand
ATCGCACATCCTAAGACGAACTATTGAGACGTTTGGATGAATTTCCCCATCATCCATTAAATAACCTTAAATAAAATTATTAACTGGATTTATTTTCTATCCTCATTCGCCTGTATATCTCGTCAACCAATTCGTGGAAAGGATAAAATTCCGCGTAAAAGGGAAAATGTAGACTTTTAAAATATCAAACAATCATATCTCTATTGCAAAGCGGAGATTCCCGAGTCAGGTCGAAGGTGATGGATTAATGGACCAATTTAATTCTAGAAACGAATCTGATTGAATTTCCCAACAGCTATGGCAGTTCAAAGTATTATCTAAACGAAAGAAAAATTTTGGTAAAATTTTGTCTCTTGAAATATGGGAGGAATATTCCCTCATCTCTGTAAAATATGCCCAAAAGATCCAGAGCTGGATTTATAGCCATTATTTTGGTTCTTCCAGTTTACTAAAAGAGTGAAACGATTAATTGAATAAACTGTTATCCAACCACTTTGAAATTGTTGCTGCATTCAAATTCCTTGTCAAAAGTGGCCAGTTTATCAATATGGTTAGATTCCACAACCTCAAGAATTGTACAATCTGTGAAGCTAAATTTTGTATCTTTTTGATTTCTGAACCTGTTCCAGGCTGCCTCAAATGTATGGTTGCCAACTTCGAGTACAGGCATTGACTCCTTAATCAAATTCCCTGATTTGGAAGCCAAATACAATGATTTAGAACGAACCAAAACTACAGTCACTGTTTCATCGAATACATACTCAGAAGTGATTGCTTGGCCATGTTTCCCGGCGACTATTTCTTCCATTATTGAAACGGCTTTCTCATGATTTGTGTCTTTATTAACTATAAAGGCAACCAGTACACTTGTATCGATAAAGATCAAGTTGACTCACCATAAAGCGTTTCGTCGACCTCCGCACTCCATTTGACTGGTTCCTTTGTCTTTACTATCCCATTTAGATTCAGAATTTCTTCAATATGTAGCTTTTTCCGCGCATCCTGTTTCTTTAGCCACTCAACCATTGCCTCATTGAGAGCATCTCCAATGTTCCTATGTTCTTCCAAAGCTCTTTCTCTGAATTTATTATAGAGGTTTTTATTGATCTTTCTAACAACAAGAATATCGCTCGTTACCTTTTTTTCAATACCAGGCATGAGTATAACAAGTATGACAGAATATAAAACCTTATCCAATGATTCTCTGTGCAACTATAACAGGTTCGAATATTCTTTCACTGAAAATTAAGAATAAAGTGAAATGAGAATTTAGGATAGAAAATGTGACTTTCGTTTGACAGTTTCACTATTAATGGTTCAGAATATACCTGTTAATTTCTACCAACTTTGGCTCAATGTTTCTCCACTCCTTTCGAATCTTCTGCCTCAATTCTTTCTGAGACTGATACTCCTCTGTTTTAGCCTTTTCTTTTGCTGCAATGTGAAATAATACCCATTTGATATTTAAACCGTCTTTTTAGAGGATGGGACAAAGTAATGAGACGTTTCAAAAGAATTTTCACCTTCCATCCATTAAATAACCATAAATAAAATTATTAACTGGATTTATTTCCAATCCTTGTTTACCTGTATATCTCGTCAATCAATTTGTGGAAAGGATAAAATTCCAAGATAGAGGAAAAATGTAGACTTTTAAAATATCAAACAAATATACCCTCATTACAAAGCGGAGATTGCCGAGCCAGGTCAAAGGTGATGGATTTAGGGTCCATTCCCGTAGGGGTTCGCCGGTTCGAATCCGGCTCTCCGCATTTTGTATTAGGATACCATTCAATAATTACAAAAAAAATTCTCTTCTTCATTAAATAAGACTTGCATTGAAAATAGAGATTCACGATATCGCATTCATATGTGTCAAGGATCAGATAACATCCTTGCTTTCAAGTTGAAATTAAAGTGTTTACGGCTCTACTATCACGTTTATTATTAGGCAGATAGAATGCTGTTTGGCAGAGAATTATCGAGTAAATCCGTAATCTGAAAGTCACGTCTTAATCGCAAGTTGGTTTGAGAAATATTCCACTTTTTTTTCTATATTCGCATAATCTGCATCTGCGTTTTTTATTATGACTCCAAGACATGTCTTTTCGCCGCAATGAAGCATTATTGAATAGTCTGCCCCTTTCACTGTAACTCCACGGAACGGTGAAAGCAATACACCGCAATAGGTAGTATACAGCGATGAGATCGTTGCTAATAGAGAAACGAGTGAACCGCTCAGCATTGCTGTAGAATCTGCCTGCTGCTTCGTCAGCGTTTTTGACTTAAATCCTTTCAATCTTCCGAGTTCGTCAAATTCACCCGCAGCAACAACGCCCTTAATCGAAAACAGTTCATCTATTGTCATAATAATTTATCTTTTCAAAGCATATAATAAAAGTACCTAAAAACTAAGATCAAAAACCTGACAGTCGGAATGAGCTGAAATCAATTGATAAATGTAACTTCGCATACTCCGGCTCTCACATGATGCTGGTGCTTCCAGATAAAAAGAAAACTCAAATGGATGAGTCGGATCCTACCAATTCACAGATGTTATTCGTTTTGGATCAATGTTCATTAATATCATAAAGGAATGCTAAACAGTAGTGAATCGCAGTATTTCCATAAGTTCAAGCTATAATGCTGCAACAACTAAGGACTTATGAGACAACCTGGAAACATATTTGAACTAAGTTTCACTAACTAAGCGATTGTCTGTTGGAACGCCCCACTAATAAAAAGATAATTTTGTCCTACGTTATAGTTCTGGTTCTTACAGCCTCTGCAATGCTGAGTGTGATGGCTGCAAATGGTTCGTCTGGATCTGCAATCATCCCTCCTGCAGCGAGTACCGGGCAGAGTACAGGAGCAATTTTTCTCGGGCCAATGCAGGAGGTTGCTGATTATACCAAAGGATGCCCCATGCCTCCAGCCACTCAGAACAAGCAGGGCCATGCATACACTGGTACAGTGAACATCGTAATAGGGCTTAACCCTAGCAATGAAGGCATGTTGCAACAGTTTCTTTCGGAAGTATCGAATCCTTCTTCACCCCTGTATCATGAATACCTGACCAAGGAACAGTTTGATACTATGTTCGGTGGTTCAACAGCCATATATCAGGACCTGATATCTTATCTGAAGCAGAATGGAGTTACAAACCTGAACGAGTTCTCAGACAGGATGGAGGTGTCTTTCTCAGCCTCTCCCAAACAGATAGCAGATATTTTTGGTGTGTCATTGATGCGCTTTGAATCCTCTTTGGGGTCATATTTTGCACCATCTGCAGCACCTTCTTTACCGTATGTCATAGCAGGCGATGTATCCGGTATTGCCGGCTTGTCCAACTATTCTGTTCTTGTAAACGAACATTCGCAACTCTCAATACAAACCAAGCAAGTTGCGGAAAACATTGGACAAAATACTACGCAGAACGGTTATCCAATACCCGTCAACTCGACCAGTGCCCAGTACCTATTCGGATCAGACATGCAGATTGCAATGCAAGAAAAGACGCTGTTTGAGCAGTTCGGCTATCCGACTAACATGGTGGAGGCCACCATTCTCTGGAGTGGTGAATACACTGGAACCACAAAGGAGATAACTTCGAATGGAGGCCTTATTTCGCCCGATACTTATGTTGGCCCATTCGTACCTTCTGATATATACACTTATTACAATGAAACCCTTCCGCCAGGCGAGCCGCACAGCAAGATATATGCCTACCCAATAGACGGCGCCCCTCTTCCGGGCATAAGGGCATCATACGATTCGACAGGAGCATATGTGGAGAATACCCTTGACCTGGAGATGCTGGGTAGCACTGCTCCCGGGTCTTCAATCTATAACGTGTACGGAAACAATTCATCCACCGCAAACCTAGTGGATGCATTCAGTTCAATCCTGAATCCTTCTCCGGCGTATTCGGCTCTTGACAATGTTTCTGTAATATCAAATTCATGGGGAGGAACAGATGGCAATTGCACAATCTGGTACAACGATCTTCAGGAGGCAAACGCGAGAGGAATCACCGTGCTGGCTTCCAGCGGTGATGACGCCGACAGCACTTCCAGCTCGGAGTACATAGGATCAAATGTCAGCTTTCCCGCTTCCATGGCATACAATAATTTTGGGATGGTTGCGGTGGGCGGGGTTACCGTGACACTCAACAAATCTCTTGATATTTCATCCGAGACAAACTGGTATGAGCCTGCATCACTCTCCACCCTTTCTACGGCAGTAGGAACAACATCCGGCATATCAAGCGTCTTTCCGGAACCATCCTGGCAGATTAATTCATCTGCAAACTCGATAATAAAGGGGCAGGGTCGAGGAGTACCGGACATCTCGGCACTTGCAAATAACACAATAATGACCCTCACTGTGAGCGGTTTCACCTATGACGCGACCAACGCTTCACAGGGGTACCCGTTCGAGGCGGTAGCTGGTACGAGCATTGCATCCCCGCTTACTGCCGGCGTCATTGCGGAAATAGATCATTCAATTGAGAGTCAGGGATCACAGGCGCTGGGTTTCCTGGATCCAACACTATACAGAATCGGGACGGCAGAGTACAATCTTGTATCTTATCCGGGCGGTGTGGGGCATTACGGTTCCACTGCCTACAACACATCACTTTCAAGCAGGCCATACAGACCCGTGATACATGGATACAACACTCTCTACTCGGATCGATATGGATACAGCCTTCTAAATGGATGGGGATCCATTAATGCATATAATTTCACATCATTTGTCATGAATGAAAATTTCACAATACGTTCCGGTCTTCTATCCGGTGTTATGGATACCATGAATCTTTCCAGCATCAACGCTACCTCTTACTTGGCTGATGGAAATGTCTTCAGCAGTTTCAACGCATCTATACAGCAGAACTTTTATCTTGCCTCAAGCCTTGGAACACCGGCATTCTGGGTACAGGCAATCATACAGATCTCAGGACTGAATGAGACCGGCTTTTCCGGGAACTTTTCGCTGCAGATAGAAACACCATACATGGGTCTCTACCCGGGCATTGCAAGATATGAATACAATTCCACTGCGATATTTATTCCATGGGCCCATCCATTCAATATAACATCCTTGCTTGTCACGACGCCAGGGTACCTGGGCAGCATCATAAGTTCTAGAATTGGATCTGCGGTGCTTACTCTCCAGGTACCAGGCGCTGCTTATATTATCGGTCGACTGCACTATGATTATTTCTATGCAGATTCAGTTGTGTCTACCGGGCCAGACGGGTTACCGGCTGCATCTGGAACATTCTCACCGCAGTTACTTGTCACAGGCGCATTGTCCTCCAAGGCTGGCGTATTTGGCCCGGGTACGGGAGGAAGCTTTATTCCCATGCTTCTTCCGTTCGAATCCCAAACATGGGTTTCACCCGAGAGCAGTGTCGTTTCCCTTCAGACGACACAGAGCGGATCGATTGGTGCGAATATTGGGTATTCTCCCTCAGGTAATGATAGCTGGACCTTCGGCTACCTTGAAAAGAGCCTTCAGCAGGGCATTTACTCTAGCGTTCGCGGAAACTATGTTGTTACTTTTAACGAGACTGGGCTGCCCGCAGGTGCTTCATGGTACGTGAATATCCTGGGGTTGCCTCCATCTCCAGGGATACCGACAAACGGATCCTATTCTGCAAACGTGACCGATGGGCCGTACCAGTACAGCGCCTACTCATCTGATTCCATTTACGCCCCAACTAATAATGGGACCTTCATCATAGATGGCGGGAATCTTTCAATAACCCTGCACTTCGAGAAAAAACTATACAAAGTTACATTTATTGAATCGGGTCTGCCTTCCAATGTAACTTGGTCTCTTGATGTCAACGGTGTGATAAGTACGGGGAATATCCTCGCAGACACTGTGAGCTTGAACCTTACAAATGGGACTTACAGCTATAATTTTTCGCGGTCCAGCAACATATACACTGCGGCCCAGTTCTATGGAACATTCACCGTAAACGGCTCAGCTTTGTCGATACAGATTGAGTTCTTCAAGCTGAAATATTCCGTAAGCATCTCGGAATCCGGCCTTCCTGCAAACCAGAACTGGACAATTCTCTTTGACGGTGTAAAATATAATCTATCCAGCATACCGCTCGTATTGTCATTGACAAATGGGTCATATGCCTATACCGTCTACGGCGTCAGCGGATACAAGATTTCAAACCCCAGCGGTACCTTTGTCGTCAGCGGATCTGCGGCATATCTCGTTATACAGTTTACGTCGCCCAATGCACTTGTGTTCGAGATTGAGTTCATACTCGCAATTGTCGCAATGGTTGCTGTGGCCGGGTTTGTCTTCTACCTTCTGGCAAGAAAGAAGGTATGATTTTCATTCTCAACGCCTGGGTCCCAATATTATGGAGATATCGCCGAACTCATGCCAGCGGAATCCATGATCGCTGGAAGCCTCATACGATGACCTGATAAGTGCAATATCAGCAAAAGCCGACAGAAGAAGGATATGTGAAGTGGTAGGATCATGCATCCCCGTAACTATGCCGTCGAGGCCCGTCTCCGTCTTTTGGTCAATGAATATTGAGGTAAACCCCTTACCCGGCCTGAAGGTGTTGCTTCTATGCACAGTAGTGAGAGCCCGGGCAGCCCCTGTTCCAATGGCTATTATCCTTCCTCCGTTATCTCTCGCTTTTGAAATCATTTCCGCAGTTCTGTCCGGCAAGTAGTAAAATTCGGGCAATAGGCTCTTCTGATGAAAGAATTCCGATGCATCAAGCGACCCCAGGTTACAATGTATTGTTAAGGGTGCAAGCTGGATCCCTCTCTTTCTTAACAGCTCAATGACATCACCGGTAAATGGCCTCAAGGCACATGGATATTCCACCGATCCTTCAACTGTTGCTAATTCCGAGTAATACACGGACTCAGGATAAGAAGGACTGTTCTTACCATAAATGATAAAATCTCCAGACTCCTTCAAAAGCCTGTTGAATGACCTGGAATCAGAAATAGAGACATGCCAGTATCTCCCATATCTCTCGTATTTTTGTTCCAGTGTGACGAAGGAACCATCTGCAAACATTATTGCGTCGCCGCTATGGTATTCATGTAGGCGGTCCCTTATCTCTGCTATCACACCATCCTCGCAGTATCCAAAATTTACCCTGACATACTGCTCATGGTTTCTGGCGTATCCCTTCAGGCTTGAACGGACCATCCTGCTGTCGTTAAAAACAAGGAGATCATCTTTTTGGAGCAATCCGGCAATGTCGCCAAAGCTTCCCGTGGAATATGTCCCTGACGATGTGTTGATTGATAATAATTTGACATCTGACCGCCTTTTTCCAAGATATTCGGATGGAATGCCTGTCGAAAATTCCCTTGTCTGAATAAGGTATTCAGGGATCCCGTTCATCTTTTCACCTCTGCAACGATTCTATTGAACACAATCTGTGCCGCTTCTGCAGGGTCCTTCAGCCCCGCAGGATCTGCGTCAGGATCCGCAATCCTGTGCATCTCAGTATACATATCCCCGGGATCGATTGAAATAAATTTCGTGCCCTGGTTTTCAAGCTTCATCGTCTCCATAAGGAAATCCATGGCACTCTTTGATGCACCATAGAAGCCCCATCCGGGGTAGTGTGTGGAGGCTGCATCTGAGGTGATATGAACAACCGCATGTGGATCGCATTTCCGCAGGAATTCCTGTGCCATGAATGTGCTGGAGACAACGTTCACCTCCAGATCGTTCCTGAGGTTGTTGATGTTTTCATCCTTTATGCTTGTCGCCTTCGACACCCAGCCGGCGTTTAATATCAGCAACGTCGGGTCCCCCAGCGACTTTTTCGTCTCCGTTATGACTCTCTCAACATCTGCCTCAAATCTGATGTCCGCTTTCAATCCAAGGAAAAATGGCTCCCTGAAATCAATATCACGTTCCCAGCTTCGGGAAAATGTGCTTACTTTCCACCCATCCTTCAGGAATAGGCTCACAAGCTCCTTGCCAAGCCCTCTTGATCCGCCTGTTATTATCACTGTTCCAACCATGATTTAACAGGGCCCGACTATAAATAAACATATTAGTTTATAAAGTATATATACTGTTTCATGGCGATATTCCAAGAATCGACTGCACCAGGTTTTCCAGGTCCCTGGTTCGTATATTCGGGGTAAGTGCAATTTCGTCCCTGTAAAATACTGCTTCTGCAACCATCTCCCCTTTGGTTGTTATGTCAAAACTCAGGGAATATACGCTTGAATCCTTAGTCGGGATATCTTCTATAACCTCAAGTTCCGGTTTGTCCTCTTCCTTCAGTTCGCAATAGGCATACTTAAGCGAAAAATCACCTGCAACTATTTGTGGATTGCCTGATACCTGCAGTTTGGAAAGCAGGCTTGTGAAAACTTGATTCTCATGACCTGTTATGTATCGTTTAGCAGAGCCGAGCCTCTCCCTTCTCTTATGATCCAACATAGCACTTTAAGGCGATTCTGAATATAGGCTTTTCTCAGAATACGTACAAGGAAGAATAGACATGCACATCGCGCCGAAGAGAACTTCAGCATCTTGTCTCTCACTTTGTGAGCAGCTTCCTGAAATCGTTGAGATTCAGTGCATTGACTATCTTCTCGCGAGTCAACCATCCCCTCCTGGCTATGGCAGCTGCAAATCTTATAAACCGCAGATCTGAGATGCTGTGCGCATCGCTTCCGAGCGCAAACATGACACCGCTATCATGCACTCTTCTGACAATATCCGCGGGAAGATCAGACCTTTCCGGAAAACCATTTATCTCGATGAAAACCTTATTTTCGATGCACTTTTCCACCACTGCGTCAAGATCGATGCTGTACATCTCCCTGTTACCTATAAGCCGCCCGGTTGGGTGTGCAAGCGCGTTTATGCGGCCGGATTCTATTGCTTTTACGATCCTGCCGGTGTTTTCCTCCCTGTTAGAGGAAACATACTGATGGAGCGCAGCGAGTACATAATCCATCTGGTCAATGGTGTTTGGCGACAGATCAAGCGACCCATCCCTGAGTATCTCAAGCTCGACCCCCTTAAGTGCGGGTATGCCGATTCTGGCTGACTCTTCATCTATCCGGGCGTTGAGCTCGGAAAACCTTTCCGCATCAAGGCCATGAGCAATTTTGAGGCCAACGCTGTGGTTTGTCATGGCAATATACTCAAGCCCGCTCTTCTTTGCATGGTCAAGCATCTCTACAAGCGAGTTCCTGCCGTCACTGTCGTTAGTGTGCATGTGCAGGTCGCTCTTAATGTCGCCATAATCGACAATACCCGGCAGAGAGCCATTCATAGCTGCTTCAATTTCGCCTGTATTTTCGCGAAGTTCCGGCTGTATGTATGCAAGTCCCAGGCTTTCATAGATCCCCTTCTCATCGCTCCCTGCAACTCGCGTCTCGCCCCTGAAAAGGCCGTACTCATTCAGCTTCAGCCCTCTGAAAATTGCAAGGTCACGCAGGTGAACATTATGATCCTTGCTTCCGGTGAAATACTGCAGTGCTGCACCAATTGAATCAGCATCTATAAACCTGAGATCGCAGGTAATTCCAAGCTTCAGGTTTACCGTTATTTTAGACTCTCCAGATACGACAACCCCTGAAACAAACTCAGAATTGATGAATGCATCTGCTGCTTCCTTTCTCCTGGTCGAAGAAGCCAGAATATCCAGGTCACCTATGGATTCCCGCATCCTTCTTGCGGATCCGGCGATTATGAGACTATCAAAAAGACCCGTTGATTCCAGATATGACCTGAGCGATTCGATATCCCCATAGGCCCTGCCCAGCAGTATCCTCGATGCACCGGATCTGGAGTACACCTGAATTCCCTTGAGGAGATTTGCTTCCGTTTTTTCACCGAATCCGGGAAGACCTGCAACTTTGTGGGCATCAATTGCCCTTTTAAGGCTTTCAATATCGGTTACCCCAAGATTGACGAAAAGGGCACCTATCTTCTTTGGACCAAGCCCCTGAATCTTTCTCAGATTCCTGAAGTCTACGGGATATTTCTGTTTCAGCTTTTCATAAGTGTCTATTTTTCCATCCTGGATGTATTGCTGGATTTTCTTCTCAATGGCGGATCCAACCCCATCAATCTTCCTGAGTTCATTTCTCTTGTAGATTTCCCGGATATCCTCGCCGAGTGCCGTAATGTTAGCGGAAACTTTTCTGTATGCAAGCGATTCCCATCTGTTACCCTCAATCTCTTCAATATCGGCCATCTCGCCAAATATCTCGGCAAGCTCCTCGTTTATCACGATAAAACATTATCTGGTTGAATATCTACTTTACCGACGCTAAATCACGAAATAACAGCATAAAACAGGTACAGACATCCCCATCGGTTGACGTGGCAGAGCAATCATCATGCTGAACAGGCGTTTAGAGTATGGCTTTGATCTGATTAAACAAAACAGATCATTTAAAGCCCAGAGTTAAGCGTTTTAAGGCAGTATCAGATACGCCCTAATGGCAAAAGCACTTTTCTTAATATTGACAGGAAAGGAAAACCCAGCAAGAGCCGACCTCGGACTGATTAGCGCATCCAGATCCGTCGACAAGAAGAGGTATGATGATCTGAAGGTTATTTTCTTTGGAGCGAGCGAAGAATATATTACCGATCTGAAGGGACCTGCACTGGATGCATTCAAAATACTTTACAATGCAGGAGCAGTTGATTCAGCCTGTGTTGCGGTTGCAGATCGCCTTGGAAAGAAGGAAGCCCTAGAGAATATGGGAGTAAAGCTGCTGCCTGCTGGAGAGCGCATAGCTCACTACGTTAACGAGGGATATCAGGTCATAAGTTTCTGAAAATCCACAATATAACCTGTAACAAGGCTGGCATGCTTCAGCGATTGCTCAAGACCTTCACCGTAGTTACATGCCACGTTTTGATAATAGCCTTGAAGCCGCACATTCATTAAAGATCCAGTTGAACAGGAAACTGGATATCCTATTCTTTTTCTGAAAACCTGGTCCTGCCTGTATGAAAAAAATCAGCTCTTCTCTATCTTCTTCTTCAGTTCCTTTATCTCTTCCTGCAATGCCTTATTTAAAGGGTTCTTTCTTGCCCTTTCCTCTAGCTCCACCAGCTTGTCCTCCAGACTTTTCTTTTTTCTGGAAAGATCCCTTTTACCCAGTCCCATGCAATTGTATCACACGCAGATAATAAAATATTTGTTTTCAACAGTTGGCAAACATTTCAACGGTATGACCCGCCTCTCATTCATTCAGGTAAATCAGGACAGAAAATACCTGATCATGTATTCCGGCAAATCCGTTGCCTTCTGATAGTACCTGTAGCCGTACTGTTCAATTATGGTCCTGGCCTCTCTGAGCGATTCCAGTTTCCTCCTTGAGTCGACGTGAAACCATGAAGGAAAGATGTTCTGATCCTCATGCAGGTCATGCTGGGCAAGCATCTGTAAAAAATCAGCTGCTTTCCTGATAACTGAATCGTTCTCTTCTGAAGACATAATGTCTATTAACGACTTTCCGGTCCTTCTTACCATGATGTGATCAGACAGAGCCTTCTTTATAGTTTCATGGATTCCTTTATCCTCGGGCAGCGAACTTTCAATCACCGGAAAAACCACATTTTCCTCTATCTCCATATGACACTGTGTCTTGAAGTGGATGACACTTTCAAGCTTAACGGGCTTGATACTCGATCCCGAAGACATGAACTGCCCTATCGCAAAATGATCCACCAGAAGCAACGCTACTAAATCTCCCATTTTACTGCAGAAGATCATGTCATGTCCCTTAAAGATGATCTCTATCCGGATCTAGATAAAGGTAAGCTTTTAACTTAAAATTGCATTCGCCAGAGTTGCCAGATACGGTTATAAAAATCACAGACCTGAGGAAAAGTTACGGTAAATTTGAGGCAGTCAAAGGTATATCTTTTGAAATTTACCGTGGTGAGATCTTCTCGATATTAGGGCACAATGGAGCAGGCAAAACGACAACACTTGAAATTATTGAGGGACAGAGAAACAGGTCTTCCGGGCAGGTGGAGGTACTGGGAATGGATCCCGAAACCAGGAGAACTGAAATCTTCCGGCATGTCGGGATACTGCCGCAGGACTTCAACTTCCTTGAACTCATAAACTGCGGCGAGGCGATAGATTTTTACATTAAGTCCCTGGATGCCAGGGACACCGTGGATGGGATACTTGAGCGGGTGGATCTGCTGGACAAGAAGGATTCACTGATAAAGAACCTGTCTGGTGGAGAAAAGCACAAGCTTGGACTGGGACTGGCTCTGGTCAACGATCCAGAGATACTGTTTCTGGATGAACCCACAACCGGTCTTGACCCCGTCGCACGGAGATCTGTCTGGAAGATAATTGAGAAACTGAAGGGCTCGGGGAAGAGCATTGTACTGACAACGCACTATCTTGAAGAAGCGCAGAAGCTTGCAGACAGGGTTTGCATAATGGATCGTGGCATAATCACAATAACCGCCACTCCGGATGAAATTATACACAAATACGGTAAAGGTTCTGTGCTCCGGCTATCTTTTGATGAAGATGACATGAATGGTTTTTTGCGCCTTGGACTCCTGCATAGACGATCAGGAGATTTTATTGAGATGGATATATCGTCAATGGATGAGTTCTTCTCGATCATAGAAAGGTTCAAGGAGGCTCGAATATCTCCGCAAAACCTTACGTTAACGCGAGACACCCTGGAAGATATTTTCATCGGCCTCATGGGAGGTGACACGAATGAAGCTTAGGCGCATACTGCTATACCTGAAGCTGGATGCAAAGTCGTTCATGCGCGGAAAAACCGGCCCCTTTTTCCTTATAGTGTTTCCCATAATCCTTATTCTTCTCTTTGGTTCAATTTTCGGCACGAGCGGGGTGGCATCAAAGACCACCCTCGTGGTACAGAACCTTGATCCGGGAAACGACACATGGGCAATTGTTGAAGGCCTGAACCAGACCGGGCTCTTCAGCGTCGTAGTCATTGCACCCAATGTCAATATATCGACCTACATTGCGCAGAATAGCATTGACAGCGCCCTCCAGATACCCGAAAACTTTTCCGCAAATTTTGCAAATGGAGTGATAAGCCTCACCTATTACAGCAACCCAAGCAATCCGATAGCCTCGGCTCTGGGCCAGACACTGGCAAATGACATTGCCCAGTCATATAACTCGAACCTTGCAGGCGGGAAGTCGGTGTCTCTTGTTAACAGACCGGTCCTTGCTAAATTCACAAAGACAATAGACTACTACATACCGGGTTTCATAGGATTCACGATACTGAGTGGAGTCTTCGCCCTTATCTACCAGGTCCCAAATTACAGGGAAAAGAAGATTTTCAGGCAACTTTCTTTCGTCGGGCTCACCAAATCTGAATGGCTTGCTGCGAGTGTCATCTTCTTTACACTATCCACGTTCTTATCGGACCTTATCCTTGTTGGGATCGGATATGCCGTCTTTGGGGCAAACCTTTCCCTGACAATCAGATCGATACTGCTCTCGGCACTAGTCATCTTTCTGGGCATGATATCATTCCTGTCTATCGGCCTGCTCGCCGGTCTTCTCACAAAGGAAGAAAACTCGGCAAGCCTGATTGGTAACGTTATCTTCTATCCAATGCTCTTCCTGTCCGGAGTGTTTTTCCCGATAAGCGACATGCCAGCATTCCTCCAGGTCGTTTCGGAATTCCTTCCTCTTACATATTTCATCAAGGCACTGGACAACCTGATCCTTTTCAACGATATTCAGGTTGTAATCCTGCCCATCATAATCATGGCTGTTATTGCTGTTCTTCTATTTTTTTCGGCAAGCTACATTGCGACGAAGAAGGAGAGGTTGTAGCCTGAAAGAACGGTTGCTGAAAAAAAAAGTCAACCAACATTTTGCAGTATCACACTTAAATACTTATTAAAAATGCTAGCCAAGATAAGATGGATCTTGGAAAGCATGGCGTGAGAAACATAGCAGTGACACTTGGGGTTATTGTTGTTGCCGCCGTACTGCTTGCAGTTTTCGCCTTTCCGGCATCCCCTCATTTTGGCTTTGTTTCCGAGCAGCAGACAAATAGCATAATGCACCAGAATCTTACTTCTTCCCAAAGTTCGAGTTCAACCGTTTCAAACTCGACCAGCGGAGAAAAAAAAGCCGAGGCCATGGATTACTATTCCGGCAGTTATACAGTCTCTATATCAATAGTTGAGTACAATTCATCTGCATATGCATCAAAGGCTTATAGCAATTTCAGTCAAATTCTTGGATCATCCCTATCGCTTTCTTTGATAGGCGTTACCTTGAACAACACGACATTTAAGGGCTTCCATATAACTTATGCGTTTGTCAACGTTTCCCTGTATAACTATAATATATTTTTCGCAGCCGGTCTCGATGGAACATACCTCTTCCTGATATACGGCTCACTGTCTACCGGGAATTCTTCGGAAGTCGCTGCGCTCGCAGATGCCCAGGCTTCTGCCATGGTTTGATCCTTTCCGTATGATTCCGCATCGGGCAGAATAGGTATTTTTTCAAACGCATTTCGCAATTTTAGAATAAGCTGCCTGTATCAGCAGTCTATTCATAAGAAATGCGGATAACACTAGATAACAAATGCCAGTATGAGAACAAGCATGAATGCAGTTATCATGTAAATCATATACCATGTGATTGAGCTGTTCATTACCCTGTATGCGAACTGCCTTGCAAATCTCCTGTATCCGGATGCGAATGACTGCATAGCATACCAGAAGACATCGACAACGCTCATCTGCCTGTTTCCATCTCTCATGCGGGTTCTGAGGATTCCTTTCAGCATCAGCCTGATATTGCTGGCATATGCGAATGAAGTGTAATATTGATCGAAGTCAACACCGCCGTTCCATCTTGGGACAACCCTCGGCTCTCCTCCCCGCCTGTCGAATATCATGTACGCCAGTGCCGCAAATATAGTTATTATGGCAAGAACGTACAGCGGCGAGATTAGCCCGAAATCAGCGGCGCTGAACCTGGACTGAATTGTGAAACCATTGTAAACGAGAACTGAAGGGAGACCGGAAATAAACTGCGGCCGGACAAGAAAATTCGCCAAGACGAAGAGCAGTACAAGCACACTTCCTGTGGCGAACAGGACATATCCCTCAATGCTTTTCATGCTTCCCCCTGGGCGTCCGTGGACCTGGGTGAATGAGAGCACTTTCATCATGGATGCGGATGCGAGACCTTCAGCAAGCGCAATCATCGATCCTGCGACCACACTGGCAATCCCTATGAGACCATACTGGTATGCTCCCATGAAGAACGACTCAAGAAGCATCCATGTCCCGAGACCTCCAATTGTTGGAAGCAAGCCTGAAAGGGACATGGTGACAAGGAACCAGCCGACTGTCATTGTAGAGCTTTTCCTGCTCTCTATTTCGCTGAAATTCTCCTTTCTAGTGGTTCCGATGCCAATGAAAAGACCGGTCTTGGCGACGGAATGTGCGAGCGCAAATATGAGTATAACAGATAGAAGATAGGTTTTAAGAACGCTTCCATCCAGGGCGACATACAATCCGATGGCCGCCAGGATGGAGCCATTGTTCTCTATTGTGCTGAAACCGCCGAGCATCTTCATGTTCTCTGACACGTATGCGAAGAGTGCTGCAAAAAATACCGTAAGCACTCCAACCGCAAGAAGGAAAAATCCAAGGTAAAGAGACGGAGGGCTGAGAAGCATGACCCTGACTATTCCAAACACGCCCATCAGTGTCATCGTGGCACTGAACAGTGCCGAGTCATTCGCAGGCGCATTTCCATGCGCAATCGGAAGCCACTCGCTTATCATGAACGGGGTTATGCCCATCTTGGTCATGCAGCCGATCGCAATCAGAAGCAGGGGAAGATCCGAGGTAAGGCTCTGGAAGCGGAAGTCCAATGTACCGGTCTCCTGGACAGCTAAGATTGCGCCAATTATCAGGAATACGGTGCTGATTTCGCTGAAGACCATGAAAACATATGCAGCGTTCCAGTGCTCCTTGTTGAGGCCGATGGATGCATAAGCTGGAGTCGACATTATCTCCCAGCCTATGATAAATGTCACATAATCTGAGGATTCCAGTATAACCATCATTCCGAGCACCGTCATCGCAAAAAGAGGCGTAAGCCACTTCCCGTAGCCTGACGAGTATGTCATTGAGAATACAGAGATCAGGATCCACGCAATCGCAGCTATAAGGGAGAAATACGATAGAGGGTATGCAAGATCCCCGGAGCCAAGCAGCGTGAATACCGCCAGAACAATCGATCCCGCGATCACCAGCGAATACGACGCTTTCCTCCACCTGATCCCGACAGGAATTGCGGCTGCTGTTATGATGAGCGAGAGAAAGGCTGGATTCATGTTTTTCCCTCCTTGGCCCTTACGAGCGCCTCAAGGATTGTGTACGGACTTGGAGGGCATCCGGAAATTTCAATTAAAGATCCCCTGGCGAGCAATGGTTCCTTTCCGATAATCCCTCCACTTATTGCACATGCCCCTAAGGAGATGACAAGCTTTGGTTCCGGCATCGCTTCGTATGCCTTAGCTATGACCTGTTCCATTCCCTGTGTGTATACGCCCATAAGGACAAGGGCATCCGCGTGTCTTGGCGTGTTCGTAAAGAATATGTTCAGCCGGCTTGCATCAAACTGCGGCGCAAGTATTGAGAGCAGCTCGGTATTGCATGCGCCGCACGTACCAGAATCTACAGGATACAGGTAGAAGGATCTTGACAGCATCTTTTGAACCTTGCCCTTGATATTGTGGATACTCTGGTCACCAGTGGGCTGATAATCGGGAAGACAGAGCCTGCATGATATGCATTTCCCGGAATTCCACTTTCCGCCGTCAAAAGCCCTGGTCGGGCATTCAGGCGTTCCGCTGCCAACAAGCCTTGAGGGCCACAGGGGCGGTTCTTCGGGATTCGTTGAAGGGAACTTCTCTGTCTTCCTTCCGTTCCTGATGCCCTTAAGAAACCAGATGGTGTTCTTCATTCGATTTCCACCCCCGCTTCCGATATCCAGATTCCAAAGCTCTCCCAGTTGAAGTGGAAATCCGTGAATATGTTCCCCTGCATTGACAGCTCAAACGCAATGATGTTTGAGATCGATGGAGAGCAGAATTCTATGTTCTCCACCATGCCATCTTTTAGCGTAAGATAGCAGAAGAGATCCCCCTGGGGGCTCTCAACCCGCGATGCTCCAATACCTGTTCCATGCATATCTTTCAGTCCTGCACTCTCAGGTTTGCCATTCGAAATAACCTGATCCACTATTGCGAAGGAAGAGAGAATCTCGTTTCCCCTCACCAGGAATCTTGCAAAAGCGTCCTTTCCGTCCTCGACCACCGGATCAAATCCATATCCCTCATAATTCAGGGAAGGGCTGTCCGTCCTTGCATCATGCCTGTAGCCTGCAGCTCTTGCAACAGGTCCAACAAGCCAGGGCTTCTCTATCTTTCCTGTGCCCTGCAGCCTGTTGACAAATATCTTGGAACTCTGCAGGCTCTCGAAGAGGAGAGCGAAGCGTTTCTTCAATCCATTTGCAGTTGCAGTGAGGCCAGGCGAAATCTTCGGGCTTGATTGCAAAGAGGCATGAACGCCAAAGAAATACCTGTGGCCATAAATAGACGATATCAAGCGGGCAACCTCCTCCCTCATCTGTGCAAGCTGATGATATGGAACCCCAAACCCTGCCGGTTCACAAAGACGCTCTAGCACGTTAAGGTGGCTCCTAATTCTTTCGAGTTCCATCTGAAGGACCAATCCATCATCAATTCCCCTGTTATCTCCAATAAGGAGAGCATCTTCGGCGGCCTTTATAAACGCAGCCTGGTAGGATGATGAATGATACCCATTGATCCTCTCCACCCGCATGAAGGCGTCAAACAGGCTGAGACCCGTTAATTTTAGCTTCCTGAGCTTGTAAGCTGGGTCTACTGCAACAGATCGTATCATCTCACCCGGCGTGGGTAAAGCGATCCGCACTGACTCGATAAGCCCTCCTGTGGAAGGACCGTAATTGAAAATGAGCTCTCCGGGCAGTATTTCACTGGGTTTTTTCTCAACCCTGATCGGTGGAACAATGGAATCGGAATATACCGTAAAGTTCCTTGTCTGCCCGATATATCTCCCACCTCCTCTCGTCGTCTTATAGTATTGCATAATTCACCACCATGAAAAAAGCCCCTATGGCAAGCGGCACCATGGAAGCGACCAGGGCTACAGCCGGCATAAGCCTGCCAGGTTCCCTGTATTCTCCCGGTGGGCCGAAAATCATCCTCGATACATTCAGGTTGATACCTACAAAAGCGAAAACAAGGAAAATGACAACGATTATGAACTGCGGCACGGCATTTACAAGAACCATTGCATACAGGATTAGAATTTCACCAAAGAACGTCCCGAACGGCGGGGTACCGGACACCCCAAGCGAGGACATCAGCAGGGCTGCGCTTGTAAATGGCATTCTCCTGGAAAGTCCCTTTACGCTTCCGACATCCTTTGTTCCAGTCGATCTGAGAATGTTTCCGGATGAGTAGAAAGCGCCGGCCTTCGAGAAGCTGTGGGAAATCAGCAGATAAAGGGCGCCAGCTATGCCTATCGGGTTCATCGTTGCTATACCTATCAATGCAAGGTTCATGTTCTCCATGGTTGAATAGGCGAACATCCTCTTGTATCTGGCCTGGTACCCCAGGAAAAGGGATGCCGCAACTATTGATGCAGTTCCAAACCAGATGAAGAGCGACTTTATGGGATCAATCTCGAATATACGATATAGTACGTATAAGGCGGTTGGGAGAAGTACGCCGGAAAACATTGCACTGACTGGCGACGGAGCCTCGCTATGTGCATCCGGAAGCCATGTGTGGACTGGAAAAACACCTATCTTGGTTCCGAAGCCTATAAGCGCAATCGACACTGCAACCCTGACAAACAGGGTGTTCGTTATTCCTGAATTGATGATCGTTGAAACAGTGAGTGTCCCGAACGAGTAATATATCAGGATTATGGATATGAATGCAAATGTAACGCCTGCGGATACAATTATAATATACCGCCATGTTGCCTCGAGGGACTCCTCTGTCTTCTCTGTCATTATCAGGAGGGCCGATGATATTGTCGTTGCCTCAATCCCCACCCACATCAGGCCATAATTGTTGACCTGTGCCGAAAAGAGCATTGAGACTGCAAACAGGTTGATCAGGAGATAATATGTATCCTGCTTCAGGCCGGTGGCATTCTTGTTCGAAATATACCTGAGGGAATAGATGCTGGACAGCAGGTATATGCTGGTTATCATGAACACGAATATATCTGTGGTATGATCAACAAAGAAGAAACCCCGTGGCGGCATTATCCAGAAAAGCAGAACCGAGAGCACCTCGTCGACCGAGGCCGCAACAACTGTTGCCAGCCGGATGCTATTGAAATAGAATATCGCCGCTATTCCAGGGACCAGCAATAGAAGAAGGGAGATCAATGTACCCGGCGTCATCCCCTCAGCTCCTCCATTCTTTCGTGGGTGGATTTCTCCACCGTAATGACAGACGATATGACCACGAGCGCAAGTACGTCAAGGAAGACGCTCGCCTCAATGATTATTGGTACTGGAAGCAGGAAGATTGCGAGCAGTACGAGTCCGTTCTCTTCCTCGACGTAACCAACGATCTGCGTGTAGGTGCTCCTCCTCGATGTAATCAGGAAAATACCCTGGAAGAAGAGGAGTAGCGGAAAGAGAAGCGTTGAGGAATTCCCGGGCTGGGAGATAGGAACCAGCGTTGAGAATATTATGGAATAGATTATGAAGACCGCTATTACTATGAAGACCAGATCAACGAGAAATAGATATGGTACATTGACGCCCTCCTCAAAGACATAGCTTTTCCTTCTTGGCATCCTGGTTTCCAGCATATAGGTTATCAATATACCCCGAAGTATCAGTATAAGGGCGCCAAGGATCAGGAGATCCAGGGAATTTTCAAGATATGCCAGGAGAAAGGATGCGGCAGCGATCAGAATAGACTGAACGAGCTGGCCGCGTATCATGGACATTATGTACCGCTGACCCTGAATGTAGAAGGCGCTTACGAGAATCGAGGCGGAGATCAGGTAAACTATGCCATCATAGATCAATGCATCACCTCGCTCAGGAGCAGGAACAGGATTGAAAAGGTGAAAGCAACTGCAAGATAGTCAAGTATCTTGAAAAGCCTGACCTTTGCAAGTGTTGTTTCGATTATCATGACGATAAAGATGAGGAGGAGCCACTTTCCTATCATCACAGGTATATCAAGAAGGAAATACGGGTATGTGGAATAGAGCCCCCATGGGAAAAGAAAAACGTTAAGGAGTACCGATCCAAGGAGGTATTGTTTCATGTACGACGACCATTTATTCACGGCAAGCAGGCGGCCACTGTACTCGTAATTGAGAGACTCATCAATCATGCCGAGTTCCTGCATGCCGGAGCTTTCAAGAGGTATTTTCCCTGTTTCATAGAGAAAAATCATGAAAAACGCGAGCGTTGCAAACACATGCACGAGGGTAATGTTTGCAGAAGGATTCGAAACCAGGTACTGGTTGGTCGTGTATGGGTTGTCAGTGGCTGTTATCAGCGATACCGCAATGAATACGGTTATCAGGGCACCCTCGCCCAGGAAATTGAATGAGGCCAGCCTCGAAACACCCATGGCAGCCAGGTTGCTTCCGGAATCCATAGCCGCAGCCATCTTCAGAAATGCGGCAAAGGAGAACAGGATGGCGCCTCCAAGGAAATCTGCACTTGCAGTGAATATGATCGGCACCGGAATGACAACAGGAATTATCAGCGTAATAAGGCAGTATACGCCGAAAGCAACATATGGGACATACCTGAAGAGTATCGAGGATCCCTGAGGAACGAGAGTCTCCTTCTTAAGAAGCTTGAGCAGGTCAAAATACGGCTGGAATATGCTCGGGCCTTTTCTCGATTCAACCATTGCCTTGAATTTGGCAAATATGCCGGCAAACAGCGGTGCAGCTAGCAGAACGAATAAGAACTGCGTGGCAGTTTCCAGGATCAGTGTCAGCAACTTGATTAGCCTCCAGTTAGCCAGGCGTCATCAGCCATATTGGCGGTTTGATCAAGTGGAAACGCCATTCCACGGTGCCCGGATATGTATGATTCTTATATAAAATTACGGAGAGCATAAGATATGCAGGGTGCGTTGGCATAAAGAAGTGGAAGGTGGCTGCAGCCGGAACATGCCTTACCTGTTAATGTTTATACATGCTGTGCAATAACGATTCAGACATGGAAACGCTCCGCATAGCAATATTCACAGATACTTTCATTCCGGCAAGAGACGGTGTCGTCACATATATAGTGACTCTAAGGAAGGAGCTTGAACGCCTCGGGCATGAGGTGATAATAGCAACCACCGCCAGGAGCTTAGCCTCCAGGGAGTATGATCATAATGTATACACTAGCAGGGGCTATAAATTCCCTTTATACCCGCAGTACTGCATAAGCCCCGTCCCGTTTTCGGTAAACAAGAAAATAATGGACCAGAAGGTCGATATCGTTCATTCCCAGACACCTCTTATGATGGGATACGCTGCACTCAGGTACTCAAAACTGAAGCAGATCCCTTGCGTTTCAACCTTCCACAGCCTCATTTTCGACGAGTCGGTTTTGAACGCTTTCCTCCCAGATAACAGGATCACGATCAGCATGGTTGAGCGGATAATGAAGCGATACCTGAAATGGCACTATCTCAAGTGCTCTGAAACCATTGCCCCATCAGAATACGTGAAGGAACTCCTTTCACATGAACTATCGGTGAATTCAAAGATCGTGAACAATGCGATCGATGTTTACCGATATTTCCCAACGATGTCGAAGAGCGAAGCAAGGAAACGCCTTAACCTGGAAGATTCCTCGAAGATTGTCCTCTTCCTTGGAAGGATCAGCAGGGAAAAGAACCTTGAGGTTCTGCTTAACGCTGCAAAACTTTCATCCAGCGACATAAAGTTTCTCATAATAGGCAGTGGTCCTCATCTTTCGTACTACAAGGATATGGCAAGGAACCTCAATCTGACGAACGTAGAATTCCTCGGTTTTATCGATGACGCTTTGGCTCCGTTATATTTCCAGGCCGCCGACCTGTTCTGCAATCCTTCCAATTTTGAGGTCATGAGCACCGTTGACGTCGAAAGCCTGGCGGCAGGAACACCCATACTCGTTCCTGATGGGACATCCCAGGTTGAGCTCCTGTTTGACGGCAAGGCTGGCATGTCTTTCAAAAATGCTGACCCAGGCGACCTGAATTCGAAGATCAATGAGATGCTCTACAGCGGAAACACTTTTTCCACCATTGAATGTGCGAAGAAGTTCACGCCGGAAAGCCATGTTGAGTCCCTTCTTACCGTATACAAGGATGCAATGGACAAACGCTGATTTCAATCACCCATCATCGCATGAATGAGCGCCTTTGCGGCCGCAAGATCTTCAAGCCCTATGCCCATGCTCTTGAAGACGCTCTTTCCATATTTTCCCCTGTGATCGCGGCCGTCGAAAAGATCCTTAAGTTCCATCACATTTCTGGCGGGATTCTGTTCATGAAATTCGATTATTTCCTTCGATTCGAGCATGGCCTGCTCGTAGCTTTCGGCTATCACGGCATCGGATGATACAAGCACGCTTTGATCCGCCTCGCTCCTGAACGGGAGGTTTCCGCCCGCAAGATTTACATGGTACCGGCTTCCTAAATCAGGTGCATAGACTATCGGTTCTATCGAATTCGTTATCGTAGAAATGAGTGTTGCGCCTTCGAGTGCTTCCTGTGGTGTCCTGAATGTCTTTATCTTTACACCCAGCTTACTGGAATTCCTCTCTGCAAAGGCTTCAGCGTGTTCATACGTCCTTGAATATACCCGGATTTCAGTCGGGCTGAAAAGCTCAAGCACGCCTCCGAGCTGTGACTCCGCCTGATAACCTGAACCAATCAGCGTGAACACTGGATCCTTCTCCTTCAGGAGAAGAGAAGAGACGAGAGCCGGTACTGCCCCTGTCCGCATCTGGCCGAGCCTGTTTGCCTCAATCACAAACTTAAGCTCATTTGCGGCAGTGTCGAATAAAAGGACCTTGAAATTGCCACCCTTCCGGGAAGCATAATACGCCTTGAGACCGGTCATGTTCCATGGATCGATCGATGCCGGCATAGTGTTGAGAATGCCTTCGCCAGCCGAAAGCCTGTTCCTTGGCGAATAACGAGCCTTGCCCTGGTAAAGATAGGTGAACGCCTCCCTCAACATGTCCACAACATCTTTCATTTTAAGGTTTTCATCAACTTCCTGCTCAGTGATATACCTCATAAACCAAAAGTCTGTAACAATATTTAATATAGCTGATTAAATAGAATCATGTAATATTGTACCATGGACAAGCCTTCAATAGACAGGAAGAAGTTATTATCATATGTTGATGTAAACAGGCAATTTTCACTCACAATCAATGGAAACAAGGTGGAACTGCACTTCTTTCCAAATTCTCCAGAGGCCGTTCAGCATTTTCCCGACGGAAGCCAGGTGGAGCACATAATGTATGGGGAACTGGTCGGGGAGACAATATATTTCCTCGAATTTGTGACAAGGAGCAGTTTGGGCGAGACAAGAACAAAGCTAGAGGGAGCCGACGATCCAGTAATGGAATGGCTCAAGTACGTGGATTAGAGATAGGCACCCACCAGCAGGGGAAGAATTACCGTGGCATCGCCAATCACGTTGACAAACTCGGCGTCCTCACGCATTTTTCTCCATGATATGGCCTCTTCCAGTTTTGCGCCCGAAAGTGACCCGTCATATTCCTGGGCAGTTGTTATATAGATTGCATAATCCAGGCCTCCCCTGAACTGGTTCCACCATATTGTGTGGTGCTTGGAAATCCCACCGCCAACCATTAGTGCACCTGTTTTCTTTGCATCGAATATTATGTCCGAAAGATCATGCTCGTCTTTCAGCAGATCAACCTTGAAAGACCTGTTCCTTTCATAGAAAGACCATAGCTGTGATCCGAATGAACCATCCGTCATTCCCGGTACAAAGACGGGAATGGAGTTCTTTGCCGCGTTGTAAAGGATGGAATCATCGCTCTTCATCTGCATGCCAAATTCACGCAATAGATCGGACCCGCTCCACTCTTTCTTCTTTTCAAATGCAGTTTCAAGGAACGGCTGGACCTTGGCTTCTATGATTTCACCATAGCTCTCATCCGGCACGAATACGTTTCCCAGCCTGTTGATACCAAGATCCTTTAACTCTCGATCGCTGTAATCAAAAGAGCCAGAATAGTATTTCATGTACGTTCTCGCTATATCATGATCCAGCGTACCGTTTGTCGTGATTATTACATCCACGAGATGCCTTTTTACCAGTTCATTTATCACGCCCCTTGCCCCGGTTGCGATTATGTCTGCAGGAAACGACAGGAATGTCGTATTCTCCTCTTCAAACATCTTTTTCATTATGGTGAAAGCGGTTGCAACCTTGGCTGAAGTGAATCCACCTGATCTCGAAAATGCACCCATCAATTCATTCAGGGTCGTTTTACCGGATATCTTTAGGTCCCGTACCTCCCCAGATAGAAGATCCTTCCTGTCCATTGATAGGAATATGGAATGGATATATTGAATTGACCTTTCTGTGCATGATGGTGCAGATTTCCTCGAGGAGATGTGATATCCGCTCACACCTGAAGGGTGTGGGATTTCTCGCTCATTAATGTTAAATCGCCGCAAGAGATTCAGGAGAATGGAGAATTCGCTCATACTAGTGCTCCTCTGGATCCATATTTTCTTTGCGATCATATTCATCGGGGGGTCCTACTTCATGTGGCTTGTCCTGTGGCCCGCGTCGTTCAAGGTCTCGGATGACGAGAAGCAGCGTACCAGATTTGTCGGCGTTGTGGCAAAGCGGTTCGCCTATTTCTCCCATACATCCCTTCTTATCCTTGTTGTCACAGGCCTAATCCTCGCCTTCGGCTGGTACCTGCCTCAGCCTTCCGACCTTATAACAACGCTTCCAGGGCACATACTCCTTACTAAGATGATTGTGGTTGCCGCAATGATAGGAATTGTTTACGTAAACAATCTTTATCATGGGAAGAGGATAATGAGACTCAGCAGGGAAGGGAAGAAGGAGGAGCTTCAGAAACTCAGGAGAAAGTCTCACATTCTCAGCTTTATCAGCCTGGGCCTGATGGCTCTTATAGTGATCCTGGCAGTTGCGCTTCAGATATACGGATGAGAAGAATTGAGATCTATCGGATATTGAATGAGAAGATATGTGGAGGATTAAAACCAGATGAAGGAAGGTTTGAATAACATCCGTTCAGCGCTTATCGTTCTTATAATCCTACTTACCACAACGGTCATGGTGCGGGGCAGCAACAACATGCTGCAAACCACAATTCCCCTCTACGCAGCATATGATTTTTCGCTTTCAAAAGTTGATATAGGTGTTCTTTCTGCCATATTTGGCCTTGCAACCTTTATCACGACCGGTTTCGTAAATTCCCGTCTTGAATCACGGATCAGAAGGTACGTATTCATTGGTGCAAGCATCCTCTACGCCTCAATTTTCATATTCTATTTCTACTCAAGCTTTCTCTTCCTGTGGATCATAACAGCGGCATCAGGCGCCATTCTTGGTATGATAATGCCAAACCTGATCACTGCAGCCGGGTTATTTCCTGACAGGAAGATCAGGGAGAGATCACTGTCGCTGTACGCTTCATCATTGAGCCTGAGCCTGATTATAGGACCACTTTTCGAATACTATGTCCTTTTGCACTTCACGCTGAGAGAGACCTTCCTGTTTTTCCTGCCTTTCGGACTTGCTGCTGCACTGCTTTCCTTCCACATAAGATTCCCGGAAGACGAGAAGCCTCAAAACAAGGCTAAATTTGAAATCAGGCATGGCTTCAAGGTCGCCACTTACCTGAATCTGTCATACAACATACCTTTCATCCTGATCACCGTGTTCGCCGGGATCTATGTTCACTCTGATCTCGGCGCGCCCCTTGCCGATGTAACGCTCTATTACACGGTATTCTTTGCGACATCATTCATATCCAGAATACTTCTATCATTTTCAGGCCGCAGGAAACTGATCCGCCCTGTCATGCTGACCATGGCGCTTACCGTTATTGGCATGTTGCTCATGTACATGTCATCAACAGCAGAAATATTCGTAATCTCGATGGCAGTGCTTGGAATACCGCATGGACTCAGCTATCCTCTTTCACTTATATACCTTTCAAGATCCTATGAGTCAAATGAGCGAAGTGCAGCCAACAGTTACTTCTTCTCCCTGATGACAATAATAATGGTTGCGGGGCCAATCCTCGGAGGCTACTCCACCAGCGAGATAGGATGGAGGCTGACGTTCCTGTTCATAGTTCCTATTGTATCGATCCTGATGATAATGGTATTCCTTCTCATACGCAAAGATCGGGACCAGTGATCCTGGCAGCAAAAATAGATTCGAAATGAATCAATAAAAAAGAGGAAAAAATTGGTGTAAAAAAGAAAGGCTTAACGGGCAGATGCCGAAATCCTTTCAACTTCATCCTTCTTGTTCACGGCAAAAGAGCCTCCCTCATTCCTGGACGCAAGCATAAGCTCATCCGCCAGGCAGTTCGCTATTGGCTTCTTGCTCTTGAAGGATGCATTTGTAGCACCAATCGCTATGTTTCTGAGTGCAACGCTCACCCTTCTTGAGGGTGAGACATCAACGGCTTTTGGCACCGCGACTCCACCGTATTTCAGTCTTGTGACCTCTTCCCTGGGTGCAGCATTCTCTATGGCATTAATGAGTATCTGGATAGGGTTCTCCTTCGTTTTTGCAGCGATGATCTCAAAAGCTTCCCTGAGCACGCGATATGCACTGTACTTCTTACCTGTCCACTTCTCGCTTCTCATCATATTGTTAAGAAGACGCTCAATAGTGCTGATATTCTTTCCGGTCGGCGACTTGCTGTATTTTCCGCCTCCGTGGAGATTCAGGCCAGAAGTCAGGTTGATGTATTTTTGCAGGCTCTGGTCATGTACCGCGACCTCATTCACTGGATATAATCCAAAGACTTTCGGCTCCATTATCTCACCGTTTTCTCCTTTCTTCCCTTCACAAGTTCGTGAAGAGAAATCCCGTTTACCTTTACAACCTTGAACCTGACGCCAGGAATGTCTCCTTTACTTCTGCCCATTCTTCCACCGATTCCTTCAACCACCACTTCGTCATGTTCGTCGATATAGTTTATCGCGCCATCTCCGGGGGCAAATGCGGTTATCTGCCTTCCGTTCTTGATGAGCTGAAGCTTGACACATTTCCTGATTGCGGAATTAGGCTGCTTAGCTTCAATGCCCACTTTCTCGATCACGATGCCCTTTGCCTGTGGTGCACCCTCTAGAGGGTCACTCTTCTTCTTCAGCTGTAACATTCTTCGCTTATAGTCTCGATCAGACCATCTGAATCTTCCTCTCGCCTTAGAGAGTTTGTCGCCTGCATTTTCACCATTTGCCAATATAGTCACCCGTTAAATATTGAAACGTTAAGTACCTCCCGGATATTTTTCAAGACTATTTAAGATATTCATTCTGGCAAGCAAAACCCCGGATTTAAAGAAATGCTCAATCATTATATGTAAGATTTGGGCATAATAAATTATCCCTTTGCCACTGCATATAAGCATTCTTCCTTGGTAAACCTCAGAGCAGCATAAAGCGACGTTAAATGCGATTTAGGCGTTCTGAGGAAGGCAAGGATGAGGAGGGACAATTTCAGTTCTAGCAAGCGCATCCCCATCAGGATAAAGTCAGTTTAGCAGTCTTAGATGAATCCCCTGTCATGGAAGCAGTTCTTGGTGTTTAGCTTTCGTTAACCGAAAGATTCTGGCATGTCATGATAAAATGACTAGATTCGGCGTGATATTCATTACAAGAAATCAATGATATCTCAAAATAATGGTAATAGTTAATCGTATGGCTACCATTGGCAACACTGAATGAGAATACATTGGAACTGCTGGATATGATTCAATAGTCAACATTCTAACGACTGATTTCTGCATTCCAATAATAGTTCCCTGAAGACGATGGGGAGGGGGACTCAGCTCCATTAAGGTCACAGTATACTTCTGTTCGAAGGACGCCGTGCGGTGGGCAGTCACATGGGAATTCAAAACCCATACTTCCGAATAAGTGGGTGTTAGATAGCATTTAGCAACGGTCGCTGTCAAGCAGCAATAATATCTCCCCAGTGCAATCAGGTACTTCGTTTATGCATTACGATACTCCATTTAATGAATAATATATATGATTCCCCAAAAACTCAATATGATAAGTTTTAGTGGTGTAATTTTTAAAATCCAACCAAGTGAAAGTGCAGCAATGAAGATAATATATCTCAGAGTTGCAGAGCTGAATGAGAAGTGGTCTAATAGAGTCATAAAGGGATATTATAAGTGCAAGGATCAGGTCACAGACATGTTCAGGGAAAGGTATCCGTAGGTTTATACAAAATCCCGGACACTACGGCTTCTTAGAACAAGTTTAATATATATATAATCATATCTTATCATGAGTGTCAATAAATACTTGCTTTTGGTGTTATCTGTTATAGTTTTACTTGCCTTGCCTATCTATGCATTTGAAGTACCTGCCACATTTTCTGGTTCCTCTTCACGGGGTTATGAAAAGCCATATGCCCTTTCAGTTTACAATGTTTACATGCACCCGGTGGGATTGCCTTCGTCCTCAATCTGGAACGTAACAGTATCAGGTACAACATACACATCCTCCGCAGATATGATATCTTTCACCCTTCAATCGGGGAAATACGCATTCAATGCAGCAACTCTAGCAGATGGAATCTCATGGGATTATGCAGAAAACACATTTACTGTTAATGATTCCAGCATAAATGTTAGTGTCTATTTCACTCAGGATCAATACATTGGAAATAGAACGGTTCAACACTCCCCGTTCGGAGTTGCCTTCGATCCTTACAATAATTACATGTATGTTGCAAATGGGGCCAGTGGCAATGTCTCAGTCATCAACCAGTCAAATGTCGTGATAAGGAACATATCGGTTCAGTCCGTTCCAGCCGAAATTGCCTTCGATCCTTACAATAATTACATGTATGTTGCAAATGGGGCCAGTGGCACTGTCTCAGTCATCAACCAGTCAAATGTCGTGATAAGGAACATATCTGTTCAAAAGAGTCCGGGCGGAATCGCATTCGATCCTTACAACAATTACATGTACGTTACTAACCTCGGCAACAACACAGTCTCAGTCATCAACCAGTCAAATATCGTAATTAAGAACATATCGGTTCAATCCGAACCATTCGGAATCGCTTTCGATCCCCACAATAATTACATCTACGTTGAAAACTTCAACAGCAGTTCGGTGTCAGTAATCAATCAGTCAAATGTTGTAATAAAGAATATATCGGTTCAACACTCCCCGTTCGGAGTTGCATTCGATCCTTACAACAATTACATGTATGTTGCTAATGCTCGCAGTAGAACCGTCTCAGTCATCAATCAGTCAAATGTCGTGATAAAGAACATATCGGTTCAGTCCGTCCCAGCCGAAATTGCCTTCGATCCTTACAACAATTACATGTATGTTGCTAACGATGGTAGCAATAATGTGTCAGTAATCAATCAGTCAAATGTTGTAATAAAGAATATATCCGTCCAATCCGAACCAATCGGAATCGCATTCGATCCTTACAACAATTATATGTATGTTGCTAACGATGGTAACCACACGGTCTCCATTCTAAGTTCAACACACGATATCACTTTCTATAATGTCATGTTCAAGGGAAATGATCTTCCAACTGGAACAACTTGGAATGTATCAATTGCAGGAAGACACTTCTCAACTGATTCAAATGAAATCTGTATCTCATTGACACCGGCTCAGTACACATACTCTGCAACGAATTCAAATCGCTCTTTTTTTCCGGTAACAGGAACATTTAATGTTTCAAACAATATGATTATCCATGTACAATTCCCACAGGCACTGTATCAGGTAATTTTCACAGAGAAAGGTCTCCCCTCTGATACAACATGGTACCTCAACCTCACTAATGACCAGTCTTTCCAGAGTACCACGGATACAATATCTCTCTCAGAACCAAATGGAACATATTATTACACAATATCATCCATGGAAGGAAGAACATATTCTTCATCACCATCAAGCGGTACATTCCCAATATCGGGGTACAATTATTCTCTGTCGGTAAAATTCACGGAGATAACAAACCAGGTCACATTCACAGAAACAGGTCTTCCCTCAGGTACCACATGGGACCTCAACCTTTCCAATGGACAATCCTTCCATAGCACAATGAATACAATATCCTTCATGGAACCGAATGGATCATACGCATTCATTCTCGGATATCCGAGAACATGGTCCACATCAAATTTCCGCGGTACAATAAACGTAAATGGTTCCTCAGTGAGCATATTTGCTGTTTTCTCGCCAGTTTCATTTCAGGTTTTAATTATCGAGAATGGACTTCCGTCTGGGACAGCATGGAAAGCATCACTCCAATCCAATACGACAATGACCAGATTGACTAGCAGTAATTACATGACATTTGATCTGCAGAATGGAACATATTCGTATGCATTCGCAACAACCAACAGCAACTACATGGATGAGCATACAGGCCAGTTTACCGTTAAAGGAAATTCGATCACAGTATATGCCAACTTCACAGTGATAATGTATAATGTAACGCTTGATGAAACTGGCCTGTCATCCGGGGCAGCATGGTCCGTTGCTCTCGATAATTCCACACTCTTCTCCTCATCTTCATCACAAAATGTCTTTCAGCTTCCCAATGGAACATATTACTTAACTGCAAACTCAGTAGGATACTTATCCAACTTCACTGGCTCGGCTACACACATTGTCGTAACAATACATGGGTCTGCATTGGTGTATCATGTGACATTTACAAAGGTATCAGCAAAAGTATCTGTAACAACCACAAGCGATCTCCTGATAGCAGCAGGTGCAGTTGCCGGCACAATAGCAGGTATAGCAGTAGGATACATGGTATTCAGGAAGAAGAAATAAGATGGATGACGAATATTTCAAGCACAAGTCATTCTTAGAGTGAGGTGGAACTGAAAGGTTAAAAGAAGTGGATCTGCCATGTTCCATTGCAGCCGTACCGGAGGATATGAACCACATCTCTGATCTGAATCCGTAAAAATACGTGTTAGGGATCCGGTATGCCTATACTCTCACTTGAGACTTTTATAACTTACTTTCCGCATGAATCTGGAACAATATCTTCGAATTTTCAAACGCCCGGAACGGCGCCCCAGTCCTTCTGATATTCGCCGATTGGAACACCTGCCAGCCTCAACAGATCTTCCTGCCTCTGTGTGAGCTTTGGCAGGAATTTCTTCACAATCTTCCCGCCTGACTCAATCCAGTTCACCTGGACCATGGAGAAATCACCCAGGACACGATCTGTTGTCGGGGATTCGCACGACCGGAATTCCGGGTATATCTGTATGGATTCCTTTCCCTCTTTCTTCATGCCATTCCTTACCTCACGCTCCATCAGGCTCTCTATTAGCAGGGCAAGGAAATAGACAAACAGGAGGCTCTCTATCCGATCAACGTTCTTCAGCATAACAGGCGCAACTGCATATACAGATTTGAGTTGCTCATGCCTCTTCTCCACATGGGGCTGGTATTTGTACATTGCAAGGACCTCTTTCATGGACAGTTTTCTATCGTTTGTTATGAGGGGAAATATGCCATCGCAGGCTTCGTCGAAATCTATGTTATCTTCCATAGGCTTCCATTCAACATGGAAACGTTTCTTTGTGGTGATTCGATATTCCGTTGACTTCGACGGTCTTCCCCTGGATAACTGTTTCCTGATCTCCATGTCGCTTTCAGTGATGCTGAAACCGACCCATCTTGAACCCTTTCCTGTGGCATCTCCTGCCGCTTTATCCACATCATCTCCGGTGTGGAGCCTGCACCTTGGCGATCTGAGCTTTGTCTCCAGTCGTTCAAGATTCAGGATGGATGCATTCATCATTCCGTTCCTGATCTCCCTGTCATGCCTGGATTTCTGTGAATTCCATGCCCATATGATACGGAAACCATCGGAAGACTGTAATGGTGATTCCATGAGTTTCCATACCTGGCCCCTTTCGATCTCTCTTCCATGCACCGTGGTCTCCCATGGATCCGGATGATCCTGCAGCCAGTCCCTGAACAGATCATGATCCTTCCGGGTTGCAGGAACTATCGTTATGAACCTGCCATGTTTTTCATGGATATGCCTCATGTTTTCATCGGTGCAGAGCTTTGAATCTGCAACATACATGAAATCGGGTCTTCCCGTGAGCTTGAAAATAGAGTCCCATGTCTCAATGTGTGTTGGTGAATCGATTGTGTTGCCATCAGCAGCACTGTAATGAACAGGCACTGCACCATCTGCAGTGACAGTGAAAATCCATACGAGCTGCTTCAGATCCTTCCTGTGATCCTTGCTGTGGCCGAACGTCAGATTCACGGTCTTCTTCATCCTCATATCTTTTCCGTTTGCTGTCCGGTATAAACCGCTCAATACCACGGATGTCGAATCGTTGTGGAACCTTTTCATGGAGAGATCAAATTCCTGCACGGCACGGACAACGATCTCCGTCATGAGTGAAGATCGATCAGCATAGAAAAGCCTTTCCAGCGACCTTCCTATGCGATCATCGTTGATGCGTCCTGCATTCTCCTCGGATATGCCAAGCAGTTCAGCGGGGAATCCGGATATCCATTCCTCAATGCCGTACAGGGGTTCCCTTGATACGAGTATGTTCCTTATGAGTATACCAATGCACCGGGCCGTATCCGGATCATTCCCTGCAGGGAGACGGCTGGCCAGTATCTCATTCAAATGCAGCCTCCGGATGAAGTGGTTGATCGCTGGCAATGCCCCTACGATCTTTGTGTGAAGCTGCAGATCATCGGTATCCATAATAAGGAGAACACCAAAGAGCTTATTAATGTATGGGCACTACTGCCCATATGGAGGTATGCATCCTCGTATTCCATCTGCCAAAGAAGATGAACAATAGTGATCTCGGGAAGTTCGTGAAGAGATTCTACGGGCAGGAAACAAGTACACAGAAGGGAAAATACAGATACAGAAGAAAGGGACTGCTTGATCAGATCCCGCATCGTAAACTCCTGCGGGGAGTTATCATAATACGAAAGAGTGACCTGGAAACCGTTATGAAATTATTGATCGAGTGGAATGCAGTGGTGGATCAGAGAATAATTGAACCAACTGAGGAGGATTTAAAAATGCTCAGGGAGGTAGAGAAATAGGTATTCACGAAAGTGATGGATAATTCGAAGATAAGCCTTTCAACTCATGCGGAAAGTAAGTTATAAGTTTCTCGGCATCCTCTTTACTGAACTTATAGTTTCCATTCTTTGTTGCAATGATTACCAGATCGGACGTAGAAAGCTTGGATATCTCTAATGCAGTGTTTACTTTTCCAGAATTACAAGGTCTGTTTTGGATTCAATAAACATCAGATCACAGAAATCTGGGAATATATCTGTGTAAACGCCGGTCAAGGTTGATACAAAATCGCCGGGATAAAATTGATCCACCCCATATAACTTTCCACTCATTCTTTTCACTTCTTCTTCCTTCCACTGACCTCTATCCGTATTTATCTATAATGATGCTTTGTCTTCTTCATCTTGCTATCATAATACGAGCCCCTCGTAGACGTTTATATGCACATTCACTCGTTTCTTGATGATATGTTTTAATGCAGAAATGATGATAAACGCCACCATCATAAATAACAAATTTGCTGCACATAGAACACTGAAAACAGCGCGTTCAACAGAAATTAATGTTGGTAAATCAGCTTGAATCCAGGGTTATACATGATAAAATCCTGGTAAAAGGACACTTATTTGGACGTACCGTTTGCCTGAAGAACCATTTCAACGTGAACTTCAAACTTAACTTTGGAACCAACCATAACGCCACCAGTTTCGAGAACGCTGTTCCATTTCAGGCCAAAATCTTCCCTCACGATTTCACCCGTAACGGTTGCCCCGAAGCGCTCAAATCCATAAGGGTCCTTTATCCTTCCTTCAAAGGTACCTTTCAGTGTTATGGCCTTCTTGATGCCTCTGATGTTCAGGCTTCCGTGTATTTCGTATTCCCCGTCAGAGATCTTCTTTATTGAAGTTGATTCGAAATATATGTCTTTGTTCGTCTCCGTGCTGAAGAAATCTGGAGAACGGAGATGAGCATCCCTTTTTTCCTCACCGGTATCTATGCTCTGAGGATCAATCCTGACCTTGACAATTGAATGCTCAAAATCATCGGTGTCACCTTCAAAGTTTACTTCGAACACCTTAAACTTTCCCTTCACATTTGAAATCATCATGTGCCTTATGCTGAACTCTGCGCTTGAATGAGCCAAATCCTGTTTCCATGTCATTGTCGATTGCATTTTTTTCACCATTTAAGATTGCATTATGCAACTGGATATCATAGATACATTAAAATACCTTCTGCTACTTACTTGTCATCAGGTGGCATGAATGAAAGTGGGTTCGGATACAAACTCAAGAACTGCCAGCATACCGGAATGCCCCATAGTGGATGCGATAAAGAACATTGGAGGGGAGTGGAACTTCATAATTATCAGGTATCTTAACGAAAAACCCATGGGATTCAATGAACTGTTAAAATCTGTCCGGGGACTGAACTCAAAGACTCTGTCTAGAGTACTGAAAAATCTTCACTCTGCAGGCATTGTCGAAAGAACCATTATCAACACACAGCCTTTTCTTGTACAGTATTCGCTGACAGAGAAAGGCAGATCGCTGGATCCAGTGTTTGAAGCACTGCGCGAATGGGGCACAAGATGGGCTGTTACAGGGATGCAGATCCCGGGCGCCAAATGATTAGCTCTTTGATATTATCCTGATAACATCTCCATCCTTGAGCGGGTGATCCTTACCTATAATCATCTTGGATTTGCAGTCGACTGCGCGAATTAAACCTTCTCCGATATCTGTATGAACCATATATGCTAGGTCGAGCGGGGTAGAACCCTCCCGTACCAGAAATGCATCGGGCAGCACATTGCCTGCCTTGTCTGTCCAGGTACTATCATCGTATACTGGATAGACTACAATCAGCTTCAGTATTTTTTCCACTATGTCGCCAAGTATATCGAACGGCCTTGCGACTATTCCTGATGAAATGAATTCCTCAATGTGGTTAAGCGCCTCAGCCTGCTTTGGTGTTGCTTTTTCAGTTGGTTTGAATGGCGGCAGCCTTGAAGATATCAGGCCATGAGTTAGGGCCCTCTGTATGGCAAGCTCATATTCTGCCGAAACTGGAAAGACCCTTACATCAAGCTGCTGCAGGGCACTGATCTTTTCTGGTGGGACCAGATCTGCCTTGTTGGCGACCGGTACTATTGCCTTGATCCTGGAAAACATGATATCTGCGAAAGACCTGAAATCATCATCGGACCATAGCGATAGTTTCAGTGGCAGCGACCCTGCGGACATTATCTCATGTATGTGCTTCTCATCCAGTCCAAGTGATCCAATCTTCCTGGAGAGCTGCCTTTCAACCTTTTCATTCAGGGAATCCGCCTTCTTGGCGAATCTCTCCCAGTCCCTTGCAATTATTGAAGATGCCCACTTGATAAGTTCATCCTTGATGTCGCTTATCTCCTTATTTATCGATAATGCAAAATCATTAGACTTGAAGGCATCTTCCATGTCGAATACGAGTATGAGAGCACTTGCGTCCGTAATGCTCTGTAGAAACTGGTTTCCCATACCTTTTCCCTCACTAGCTCCTTCGATGAGCCCGGGTACGTCAACGATCTGGACCGGTATGTACCTGTTCCCATTGCTGCATGATCCATGGTTCGGGTTGCACTTTTTGCCAATAATCTCCTCCGGGCATCTCCTGATAATGAACGAAGTGCCTATATTCGGCGCAACGGTAGTGAAGGGATAATTTGCTATCTCGACTTCAGTTGCCGTTATTGCTGAAAAGAGGGTGGATTTACCCGCATTGGGCTTGCCTATTAAACCAATTTTGAATGACAATTCAGACCTTTATCAGGAAAGGTTTACGGATATTTCCCTGATATCGTAACCCTTCGGGCACTCTACCTTTTCACCAACTTTCTGTACAGTTACTTTCCTGCCTTCCTTAAGATGCATTAAATTGCACTTCTCTATATATTTGCAAGCTATTTTGTCGCAGCGGATGGATTTTAGCGTGACACTTGACCCTTCCTGCAGGTATCTTCCAAACTGCATTGTTATCGTCTCTGGCAACTCTTCCACCTCTACTGTCTTGACCTTGTCACCGTTGAAAACAAAACAGTTGTTCAACTTCTCCCTTACGCCGGTTATGCGGTAGTTTTTTCCTGGCTCAAGATTGAAGCAAACATTCTTTATTCCGCATTCCGAGCATCCAATCAGCGGTCCTACAAACTTAAACTCTAATCCAACAACTGCTAAATCCTTTCCTATAAGTGATATCTTTGTCATACAAATTCACCCTATAATGCCTGTAAGCTCAAGTGCCTTCTCTGCGGCGGAGTAGCTCAGGTCTGTGTTTCCTAGAATTGTGAGCCGCTCCGGCCTGATTGAATGAGCCTTCATCAATGACTTAATCGCAACCTGGTCTGAAACTCCGTAATCCGAGAGCCTTATAGATAACTTGATCTTGGAATAGGTGTTCGCAAGCATTTGCCAGTCGCCGCCATGCAGGTACATGGATGCCACAGAACCGATTGCGCACTGTTCTCCATGCATTGAGTTACCAGAACCATAAAGTTCCAGGGCGTGCGCAAAAAGATGCTCGGAACCACTTGCCGGCCTCGAAGAAGAAGCGATAGCCATTGCAGTTCCCGAGGCAAGTATCTGCTTCGTGACCAGCCATACGGACTCTTCAACACCAGCGGAGACGAGGTATGCCTTCTCAATGAGCTCTCTCGAGGCATATTCCGCAAGTGCGGCAGCAGAAGAAGAATACTCCTCTCCATTCAGTCTGTTAGCCAGTTTCCAGTCAAGTATTGCAGTGATATTCGATATAACATCACCAGCCCCGGATGCCAGATACCTGTATGGAGCCTTTATCATGATCGATGTGTCCGCAACAATCGCGAGCGGCATTGATGCGGTCTGTGACAGCACAACTCCCGGGCCTTTTATACTAGCCCTTGGTGACGCTATCCCGTCATGGCTGGCAGTCGTCGGTACGCTGACCATGGGTACCTTCATCCTGTAAGCAATGATTTTAGCAGCATCTATCTTGGAGCCGCCGCCGATTCCAATGACTATGGAAATTTTCTTGTTTTTTAGTTGATCCTCGCAGGCCGCGACATTTTCCTCTGTTACTTCGCCGATCTTGACAACCTCTGTCTCAAAGTCAGCATCCGTCAAGTATTTGACAACTTCCCTTCCTGCAAGTTCAAAGGTGTTATTGCCGGAAACTATGGCCACTCTGCCACGCTTCAGGTCTCTGGAAATAAGCTCGGGAATTACATGCAAAACGCCGTGACCCGCAATAACATCACGGGGAAACTGCATGGTTTTGACCTTTAGGAAATCCATCTTCCCACAATGCATAGCGAATAAATATATCTGCTTATTCAGTCTCACTTGAAAAGGAGCCGACTGCCATAGGCTTACTTGAGAAATATGAATAACCATTTTTATCTATGGCAATGAGCCCGACTGGCCCGTCGAACGACTTTGTCCTTTCCTCGAGAATGCTCGACAAGTTCTTGCTTCCTATATCGTTATAAACGGATATACAGAGCATATGCTTGATTATCTCCTCACCGAAGCCGGTTGCAACTACCGCACCTTTTGGTCCACAATATATGCCTGCACCCGGGATAGGCGAGTCTCCGACCCTGCCTCTCAGCATGGGAGTTGCTCCGCCAGTAGAAACTGCAGCAGCAAATGTGCCATTTACATATGCAACGGCTCCAACAGTATCTTCTGGCTTGATAAGCTTCGAAATATCCCCCATTCTCTTGAGTGCAGAAAACCTCGGGTTCTTTTCCGAGTCGATAGAGGCCAGCTCTGACATTACCTTTTCCCTCTGCTCCTGGGCCTTTTGCGTGTTAGGATCATATTCTTCATAGCCAAGCATTCTCGCCAGCCTCAAAGCACCATCTCCTGCCATTATCAGGTGAGGTGTTTTCTGCATCACGTCCAGTGCGAGCTTCACAGGGTTCCTTATTTTCTCAACTCCTATCACGGAACCAAATCCGGTTTCAGTCATCACAGCGGCATCCATCTGGATCGTACCGTCTATTCTCTGGTACGATCCCGTACCTGCGTTGAAGATAGGATCATCCTCCATCAGTACAGTTGCATTTACAACAGAATTGAGGGAAGATTTATTGTCAAAGGCTTTCGACGCATATTCTTGAAGCAGGGCAGACAACGAAGATTCAGAACCTATGCCACCATGGAGGAGCAGACTGTTTTTCATCTTTTGTAATCTGCACCTTCAATAAATTGTCTTTCATGCAAGAAAGTAAAAAATTAAATCACTTCTGTCAATACTGCGTTTCAGTAGACAAGACAACAATGGGCCCGTAGTCTAGCGGTATGATGTCTCCCTGACACGGAGGAGGTCACCGGTTCGAATCCGGTCGGGCCCACTATTAACTATGTTATTTATGTTTCATTGTATCTAAAATGAAGGGAAAAAAGACCTGTTTTTAACTTAACATCTCAAAAAATTTGTAGTAATCAAAACTAATTCGGGGCATGTTATTGGATTTAGGGAAGTGATCCTCCAGAATGTAGACAAATTTTCATGGAAAGTGTAGACATTTTTTATTCATAGGTTACCTTCAATTAAGTTACAAGTATGCACATGGCTCTATTGAAGCCTCTTGGTGTGAAGTGCTCTCCAGCCTCTTCATTGTTGGCTTCGTTGAACTTCCTGATCAGCTCCTCGAGAATGTATCCCATATCGTGATTTGATATACCGGTTAAGGGATCGCCAAGTGCCTCGATCTCCCTGTACAGTTCTGATAATCCTGTGTGGTAAAGGTTCATGGATATTGACCATGAGGTCATGAAAAAGGGTTTCGGTGGAGGTTTTTGGAAAACCTCATTATTTGTTTAATAAAATCAGAGGTATAAAACTTATCATTTTATGTTTCAACATTACAATCCGCTCTACATATATGTCTGAGCGCGGTCGGGCATATTTGCAGCTATGAGTAAGTCCTGCTCAAGAAAATAAACAGTGAATCGCATAACCAATTAAGCGGATAGAACCGTACCATTGCATACGAACTACCTTCTTAGTATGTTGATTATCTTGTCAAGGTTATTTCTCATAATTTCAAGAAAATAATTAAACTCGTCAGCCGTAGGCATTCTTTGAAATATAGAGAACGTTAGCTGTCGGTAATATTGTTCCATATAAGCCATAAAAAATCCTAACTGAAAACTCTCGGTCATAAGGGTATCTACCTTTAATTCCTTTGAATAAACACTCCAAGATTTGTTCAAATTATCTTTAAAGTCGGTTTCATTCGTTTCTATACGTTCTATTATCTCGTAAATTCTCTCCTTAAGCATTGGAGGGAATTCGAATTTATCGTCATCGGACAACCTTAATCACTTCTTTGATAGAAGAGAAGCCACAATTGCAATAGCCGCTGCGCCTATTATACCACCAACAACCAAACCTAGGATAGACTCTGCAAGGTCCGGATATCCACAAGCGGAAAGCGTCGCTGCAACAAGAATGTTTAAAACGTCCTGTTCGGGACTGATAGATTCACTAACTATTGTTTTGAGAGCACTTGCCTTTTCTCCCTCCGCATAAGACCTCACAAAGTTACAAATGTCCCGAAAAGCTGGGTCATCATGGAATTCCTGCGCAAGGTCATTTCGATTAGCTCTAACATAATCACCGTAATACCTATACCTTGGGTCATTTTCCCATTGAACGAATTTTCTATAATAAAAATCGCTAATCATCTATCGCACTACTTTTGTATATCTCATTTCGTATTAACTTTTTCGAGCGAAACCCTCACTTATATTGAGTCAAAACAGGGGCATTTAACTTGTTTCTTTAACTGTTCGACTGGAGTAAGACTTGTTCTCTTTGACATCACAATCTTCTCAATTATTTTGCAAAGTCGGTCGCATTGATTGACTTCGCCTTCTCCATGACCACTGTAAATCTCATTAATTCTCCAATAGAATAAGAGACAAAAGACTTTTCATTTCATTAGATATTTTGACCTAGCAGTGCTCCCTCAGCATATGACTAAATCGGGTCGGGTCCATTTACAGCTATAATCGAGTCTAAATCTTCAGTGGGAGAGGACCCTTATTAACTTTGGTAGGTTAAAGAAATGACTGACTTTTAGGGTTCAGGTCTATCCATCTCATGTGGAAATGATGTTTCATTCACTAAATTGGCATTTTGATTGGCACTGATTAACCTCACTTTTTCCAACTTCCAGGATGTGAGTGAAAGTCCCAACGCAATAATTACGCTGATTCCCGAAACTAATGGCAGTATTGATAGGGAAAAGTAGCCGAATAGACTTCCGCCCAAAACGGTTCCCAGAGCTATACCTATGTACAACATTGAGTTGTTAATAGCAAGGGCAGTTTGATGAGAATTTTTCGGTGAAAAATAGACCACTCTTCGTAACTGGGAAGGCATAAAGCCCTGTATTGCCATGCTAAATATGAAATATGAAAGTATGAACCAGAAAGAAGATTTGTATACGAGGAGATACGATGATATTAGGGCGATTACTGATATTGAAATGGAAATCTTGGTTGTTTTCATGTGACCCCATCTATCGGTAGCATGGCCTCCAAGCATAACCCCGATAAACGATCCTGTTCCAAATAGCATCAATGCGTATCCCACGTCCACTAGGTGCACGTGCAGATTACCAGTAAGTATTAGTGAGATAAACGGGAATATAGAAAAAATGCCCATTCCCCAAAAGGTATAGCTCACTACAGCGAGAACAAAGGAGGATCGAAACATTGAAGATGGAGCATTGGTTGAGTTTAAGATCGATGGAATATTATTCTTGGAAGGCGTCTCAAGTACCAAGGCTAGACCCACAGCTGCGATGATTCCGATAACCATGATAAATAAATACGTAAAACGCCATCCAAATAGAAGGCTCGCCCAAGTGCCTATGGGAACTGTGATTGCCATAGATAGAATTAGTCCTCCCGACACAAAAGAAAGAGCCCTCCCCCTTTTTTCCTCGGGTACAAGAGTCACCGCAACAGCGAAGGCTGTCGGCGTAAAAAGTGACGCCCCAACCGCTGAAATCACCCTTGCTACTATCATAATATAAAAATTAATAGCAAGTGCCGAAATAGCCTCACCAAGTATGAATATACCAAGAGTCATGACCAACAATTTACGTTTGTGCCATGAGGCTGTCCTTCTGGCCAGAATTGGACCAAAAACAGCATAGATGATTGCGAATTCAGTAACTAAATAGCCTGCGGTTTGTGCAGATACTGCAAAACTATTAGCTACGTATGGCAAGATACCAGCAATAACAAATAAATCCGTGCCTATTGCGACTGTTCCCAGGGTAAGTAACCAGATGCTTATGCCTAATTTCATTATATTACTTCTCTATAGTTCGACAACTATAAAACTATATAGTGCTGGAATATTTAAATAATTGTTGTCAATAAAGATATACATAAACATGAGATATTTTCCATATCCAGAGAAAGAAGCCATTACGTTGGCGGGACTTTTATACGCACTAAGTGACTCAATACGCCTTGAAATAGTTATGACTCTTTCGGATGGCACAGAAAAAGGAGCTTACGAGTTCAAATCACTTTGCAAATCACCTACACTGGCCTATCATTTTAGAATTCTACGTGAAGCTGGAATAACGAAAACCAGAATAGAGGGGAGATACCACTTTATATCATTGCGTTCGGAGGATCTAAACACAAGATTTCCCGAATTAATAGACACCATTGTAAAGTCGGCAAAATCGTCAAATAAACAGTAGCAATTTAAACACAAGAGACAAAAGATCAGCACATTTCAGAAATCTCAAACAATCAAGTCCGTACCTTAAAATTAAGTGCTCATTGCAATTCACAGCAATTTGACAAACTCCTCAACAGTAAGATCGCACTGCCGGATTATTGCTCATAGCGTGCCCTTTGGCAATTCATCATTGTTAGGAATTGCCACTCTCTTTCCATCTGATTCCCTCTTCAATATCATATGACTTCCAACCTGTCTCCTGAATCTAAATCCAACTTTAGAGAGAGCCTTCACGGTATCTTTTCCAGAAATTGAGGGAAGTTTAGGCATTGAGCTCAATGTTTCCAATGATATCAATATCGTGGGGAATGGTCTCTCCATCTGCATTCATGTCGTCTATAAAACCACGGACGGCTTCCCTTATGTTTGACATGGCCTCTTCTACCGTGCGCCCGTCAGATATGCATCCAGGCAAAGCTGGAACTGTAACCACGTATATTCCATCTTCATCCTTCTCCATGACTACTGTAAATCGCATTACTTTTATAATAGAATAAGAGGTATAAACCTTTGCGCTCCAGTTGAAACTCTGAGTGAAGCAATAGTCTCTCAATATGTTGAATAAATCCGGTCGGGCCATTCTATATAAGGTTTAGTTTTTTCTCAGACATTGGGACAAAAGTAGTCAACCGTTCTTAAAACATTGTGCATTGTTATGCACCAGTTTCATTCGCAGCATAGGCAGTCTTGTTACGGATCCGCTTCCGTTCAGACAGCATGAGCATGGAGAAACACTTATATAGGGGGAGAGTCAAGGGAAGAGGAGTTTTTAATCTCCTCCCAATTCCAGAGGTGACGATATGGTAGGAAAGGGCACATACCGGACAAAGGAGGAGAAGGCAAGGATTGTGATGGAGGTGCTTTCAAGCTCTTCAACCATAGCAGAGATCTGTCGGAAATATAATGTTGCATCATCCGCCGTATACAAATGGAGGGATGCTTTCATCGAAGGAGGTACAGCTGCAATGGAACATGGCAGATCAACCGTTGAATCAGCTCTCACAAGAGAGATCAATGAACTCAAGGGCATAATTGGTGAACTGACCATAGCAAACGAAACCTTAAAAAAAATTCAACTTACAAGGAGAGGTGGGAAGCCATGACTGAGCTTATTGCTAATGGCCTTTCTAAATCGAGATCAGCTTCCCTTACAGGCACTGCAAGATCCATGATCTATTACAAGCGCAGAAAGAGAGAACCGCAATACGATGCTGATCTTGAAAGACGCATCTCAGATATCGTGACAGAAAGGCCATCATACGGCACAAGAAGGGTGACGGCGATGATCCGCCGCTCCGGAATAAGGGTGGGAAGGAACAGAATAAGAAGGCACATGCGCCACATGAACCTCATTTCCACAAGAAAGAAGGTTCACAGGAAATATGTTCTCAGGACAATCGTTGTTGCCAGACCAAATATAATGTGGGAGACTGATTTCACAAAGATATACATAGAAGGCGAAGGCTGGGTGCATCTCAAAGCATACCTGGATCTCTGCTCAAGGAAGATAAAGTGACATCTTGTGTCACGTATGTCACGAACTGCAGAAATGATAGAGGCTGTTGACAATGCATTGCTTGGTACCTTTAAGGATCTGAATGTGACCGGTCTTAGAATAAGATCCGATAACGGCTCTCAGTTAACGTCATCTGGTTACGAGAAGCATCTCCGAAAATTGGGAATAAAGCATGAGACCATTCATGCACACACCCCGGAAGAGGATGGCCACATCGAATCATACTTTGGCAGGTTCAAGGATGACTATATCTATACAAGGGAATTTGCCAGCTTTGATGATTTCAGGGAATACATTGAATGGGCTATCTCAGACTACAACACAAAGAGACCACATTCCTCGTTGAATTATATGACACCAGATGAATTTGAATCTGCAATATTGAATGAAGATTTCAGGAAGAGATGGATCGAAAAAGAAATTGGGAGGTACAAACATGTTGAATTACTTGAATGAAGTCAGAAAACTGTCTGAAGAGAGTGGATCCAGATCACTTACTGCTTTCAGTAAGATAGAACCTATGAGGAAGGGGAACGACACCTTAAGACTTGCAGATAAAGGAAGAAACAGTTAGCGGACAATGTCAGTTTCGGAATGAAAACTTTGAGAGTACAAGTGAGAATAACGTAAATACAAAGGCGAATAATGGTCCAAAGGTTGTCAACCCCGCCGTTTGGAATGGCAAGCTAGAAAAATACTGCACCACCGACACAAACCTTTTCCAATCGGTTAGAGAGACAATAATGCATCGTAAAATTATTACAGTTCACAAATAGATTTTCGAGGATCATGCTTCCTCATATAATCTCCGACCTTTAAACTGTTCACCACACTCATGTCATTAGAGTAGAAAGATTTAGATTGACTATCGGCACAGAAGGCTGCGAGGGCGATCTTGTCCCCTTTTTGGATAGTATAATCTAGTCTATCAATTGAGGTGTAGTGCGGGAAGAAATCAACCGAGATAGTGTCCATCTTGACGATGGATATGAACCCGTTTCCAACCCCTTCCTGCAACTTGTTCAGGTTCCGCTGTCGCTCTGGGTTGCTCAGGTCAATGAATTCGCGGCCCCCGCGGTTCCTTTGATCAAGTAGTCTCTTGAAAACCTCGCCAAGTGTGTAGACGAAAATCCTTATCTTTATGTCTCCAGTGTTCGAAGGATGAAAGAACGCTCGTGTCTTACGCCTTTGATCCCTGTCTAGCTTGTCCAGCAGAAGATAATCTATGAGAATGTTGGCATCTATTGTTTTAATCTGCTCGGGCATGGCATGAGCACTTCAGATTAAATTCATTTTCCTGAGAATTTTGAATATCTCTCGAATATAACCTGGTGGCATTTGTCTTTCCAGAAGCCGGTCCGCCTTAAGGTTCAAAACCGCACTTATAATGGCTTTTTCAGGTGCGCCTGGATTGGAGGTTTTCAGGGAGTGCAGTGTGGCTGCAATCTCCAGGAACAGCTCATCGTGCTTACGGAGTTCATTTATCAATGGGGATATACTGGCTGGAATATCTATTTGTCCGCTTGCCCATTCCTCATCACTCATCCTGAAATAGTCATCTGCAAGTGCAGACGAATAGGGGCCATAAAGATACAGGTTGAAATCATAATCCAGCGGTAGTCCAAGTTTCTTTCCGAAATATACAAGCTTCTGGGCCTTGATGCGTTTATCTATGCCGCCCCTGACTATCTTTGTCCTGTTAAAGCCAACATGCTTCAGAAATCCTGCAAGAACTATCTCTTTGCTGTCTGTCATTTGTCTCCAGAGATTAAGTTTGCTAAAGAATATAAATATTCTCTTGAGGCTCTAACCTATTTAAGACAGTTGTCCAGATTCACAAATTCTTTTTGATCATCAGCAATCGTTCGTCGTGGAATCTTCAGAGTTTCTACGATCTACTCCAGAGTACGGCAGGACAGTCACACATCTAAGATCTTCTTATTCTTCTAATCTTCTACTTGCGACTTTATGTCACTGACATAATTAGAGACAGTTTTAACTGATACAGATAGAAGCCTTGCCATTTCTTTTTCCTCAAGTCTATCCCCAAATTTGTATAACCTCCTAGCCGCTTTTAGAAGGTTTTCGATTTTTGTCAATCGAAAAGAGAAATGGAACCGCTATCAGATCGTTAAGAAATTTCATATTAATAGTTAAATGATAATAATTCGCAGTATTATAGCCCATTTCACAACGATTAAATATTACTCCGGGATAAGAATAAGTTACAATGATAAATATCCTTAACAATTTCTGGGTCCTCTTTGCAGCTGCACTTGTATTCATGATGACAATTTCTGTGGGGTTCCTG
>JAMCPG010000035.1 GCA_023379845.1 Thermoplasmatota archaeon | reverse complement strand
CAATTTTAATCACAAACTGGGTCCACAAGCAATGGAAACATAATGGCATTAACGAACCATCAGTTGCTGAACCTATACAGATTCTAAAAGAAGCGAAACTTGGCAAGAAATTTAGATGTGTGGAGTACAGTATATTACTGCATGCGGCACTTAACTGCTATGGAGTAAAATCTCGTGTTCTCTATTTAAGGACTCACGATGTTGAAACAAGACCTTCGGGAGCAGGACATGTAGTTGTGGAGTGTTATCTGGAAAGCATGGAGAAGTGGGCACTCTTTGATCCTCAAGTGAATATCCATTTTGAGAAAAATGGGATTCCGCTTAACGCCGTCGAGTTACAACGAGAGCTCAACACATCTTCAGAAGACGTCCTGATGCTTGTCTTCAACTCTCAGCCGCGTAAACGCCTAAAGACGCGCTATTCAAAGTGGATCTGCCAATATCTTTACTACTTTCATACGGATCAGGTAGCGGTCTTTCCTCCCAAGTATCCCCGGACCCAGATAGTTTTGATGCCACTAAACGCAACAGTACCAGCTAAGTTTCAGGGCTCAGCAATTAGGGAGAAGATCATTCCAACAAATTCCTATAAGGCTTTTTATCCCAAACAAAAAACATTTTCATGGGAATATCCCAAAGGGCATGGTTATTAGTGCTGACCTAACCCGTTTAATGGCTGGCCATGAATTCTCCAGTGAAATTTGACAATAGGGGAACCACAGATACGACCCACAATGATACGCCTCGAATTTTTCGTATTGCTTCTTTAATTTATCTTTAGACAGAGAAAACCTTTAAAATACTGAGGAAAGTAAAATTCTATAGGATAATCCTGTGACGATCTTCTCTCTTCTAAGTTGTATACATATGCAGCTTAATCATACAGGAACATAATTTGTTCCTCTTATGGCATTCAATGTTCAGTTAACGCCAAATAAATATATTGAGAAGAGATTAGCCTGAAAGGTAGTAACTTTGGAAGGAGATAATATACAGGCAGAACAGCTGCTCATACCTGAGGAAGAGTACCAGAAGTCTGGCGTGCATATCGGAACGCAGGTCAAATCCAGCGACATGGTGGATTACATCTTCAAGATCAGGAACGACGGCTTATACATCCTCGATATCAAGAAGACAAATCACAAGCTCATCGTCGCAGGCAGTATGCTTGCAAGGATTGAGCCTTCACAGATTCTTGTGGTTGCACAGAGGCAATATGCATTCAGGCCGGTATCGAAATTCTCGGAGGTAACAGGCGTCAAGGCGATAATCGGCAGGTTTGTTCCAGGCACGCTGACTAACCCGCAGCTGCAGAACTACACAGAAGCAAGGGCAATAGTTGTTACCGACCCGCTTGCAGATACACAGGCAATAAAGGAAGCTATCAAGATAGGAATACCCATAATTGCGCTATGCGATGCAAATAACAAGACCGATTACATAGATCTTGTCATACCGACAAACAACAAGGGCAGGCGATCGCTTGCAGTTGTGTACTGGCTTCTTGCAAGGGAGATACTGAAGAACAGGGGAACAATTTCAGACTACCAGGCATTCAACTACGCAATTGACGACTTCGAGGCACAGATATAATCTAGACATCAATTCTTCTCGATACCGAGAAATATCTTATCACATGACCGTCGGGAAGGGCAATCAGGAACATTTTCCTTACCGCTGAGGCAACCCTCACTGCCCTTGCGACCTCATACCACTTTATCCTGGCGCCGTCATTTATGTGCAGCAGGTATTCGGCGTGATCTTCAACGCTCTTCACATACAGCCGGAGATCGGATCCATACTTGAAACCTGTTCTCGCCGCAATCCCTCTCTTCCCGAGATCGCTTATAACCAGGTCCTTTATGGCACTAGAAATACCCGCATCGACAAGGTCAGGGCGATCCATTATGTATATGTCGTAGCCAAGCTTTTTCATGTTAATGTTATCCGACGAACCTGCCGCAAGACGGAATCCTCCCAGCATTATTGCCGATCCCGTCTCGGAGGAGTGATGCATTTCTCCCTCTGGCTGGATCTCAGCGACATCATACATTGAGGTTCCGCCGTCTCCATCCACAATGGAGTAAGATGTACCTTCATTGTAAGATCTATGCAGGAGGTCAAGGAAATCCTGCTCGCCTGCAACCGTCAGCCTGCCTTTCCATGCCTTCTCGTCCTTTTTCCTGTAGAAAAGCTGATCCTGCTCTACCTTCAGCACGTAACCCTTAATCTTGAGATGCGAAAAAGCGATCAGCATGCCCATATCCGAATCTTCAGTGAGAACCTGCCGAAGCAGATCCAGCCTTGCTCCCGCATCCATGTCCCTGAATACAGACTTCGCATGCAGCAGAAGATAGCCCAGCTCGAACCGGGTGAGATTAAGATCCTGCGCGACAATTGAGCCAATCCTATACCGATTATAGACCTGGCTTGGAACTGATCGCTCGACTTCAAAAGCAAGCTGGCCGCATAAGATTCTTGGCATCAGTTCTTACCTTTCTGCACGAACTTTCCAGCGAGGGAATCAACGAGCGCATCAAGGAACCTGCCGGAATCAGCACCATTCTTAGCGCTCGTGAGCACATATGGAACTCCATGTTTTCCCGCAAGCTCCTTCAGCTCCTTCTCCCAGAACTGCGCCTCGTACCTGAGATCCTGTTTGGTCGCAACAAGAATGCGGACTGACTTGTCCGAAAATGTCTTCGTATATTTCAGGAGCATATCAGCATCATCGAGGGAATGCCCGTTTGTAACATCGGATACGATCACGATTGCGTTTGATCCCGAAAGGAGCTTGTCATCGCCGCCTCCAGTTCCGAGTTCAAGGAAGAAGAGGTCCGCGCTGATATTCAGACCTGATTTTTGGTATACAACCGACTTTCTCTTCATCGCCTTGGGGTCGAAACCAGCGGCATCGGATCCGTATACGATCCTGGAAACGAGAGAACTCTTGCCGACACCTGCCGGGCCGATAAGACTAACTTTCCAGGTTTTCTTTGAATCCATTCTGCAGCTTATTCTAGCTTTTTAAATAATTTTTGCCTTTTCTTGTGTTATCAGGCATAAGCACTTTTTGTAGTGGACAGACGTAACCACCCAAAAGTATCTTCAGGCAACATTCTCCATCCTTCAAAGGAAGATTATCACATTATCCGGGCGAAGCAATATTTCAGGCACTGCTGAAAGCCTCTGCTTACGTTCATAATAGAGATAACTTGGCCGCAGAACCCAAGTGATCTCACGCATTATACTGAGCGGGAAGGAAAATCAGGAAAGTGCCTTAAATACTCAATTTGCTGAAGACTTTATATGCTCACCGGCAATTACTATATGATCTATATGAAATTCACCTTTTCCAGCATGCTGTCCGAGATGAAGCCGTCGGAGATACGGGAACTCTTGAAAATGGCCAACACAAAGGGCCTGATCTCATTCGGAGGCGGGATGCCCGATCCGGCAACATTTCCAGTTGAGGAACTGGAAGCAATCATGGCAGACATTTTCAAGAACTCTTCTGCAAACGCATTCCAGTACGGCGTAACACAGGGCATAAAGCCGCTGAGGGAGCAGATAAGGAGGCTTGTGAAGGAGACGGAAAATATCGACTGCACGGAGGATCAGATCAATGTGACAAGCGGTTCCCAGCAGGCACTGTATGCAGTATCAAAAGTCCTGGTTGAGCCTGGGAGATCCGTCATCACGGAGCTTCCGACCTATGTCGGCGCGATTAGCGCCAACAATGCAAACAAGGTGAACATGGTGGGCATAGAGATGGACGACAATGGAATGAGGACCGATCTTCTCGAGGACAAGCTTTCCAAAATGAAAGCAGGTGGAAAGCTGCCAGAATTCATCTACGTTATACCGAACTTCCACAATCCCGCAGGATACACTCTCTCCCTGGAAAGGAGGAAGCACCTCATCGAGCTCGCCGTGGACTATAATGTGCCCATAGTTGAGGACAATCCATACGGAGAATTGCGTTATTACGGTTCCAAGATCCCAAGCATCAAGAGCATGGACCCGGATAATTATGTCATATACATGGGTACATTCTCCAAGGTCATGACTCCGGGGCTGAGGATAGGCTATGTTCTGGGTGATGCTGAATTCATATCAAAGGTCAACCTGCTCAAGCAGGCCCTGGATCTTTCCACCAACACGCTGTCCGAGTACATTGCGTATGAATACCTGAAGAGGGACATAATGAAGAAGCAGATACCCAAGAACATCGAGATATACCGGAAGAAGAGGGACGCAATGCTGAAGGCGCTATCGGACAACTTCCCATCAAATTCAAAGTGGTCGAAGCCCGACGGCGGCATGTTCGTCTGGGCAACTGTGGACCCTGCTATAGATACAACGAGAATGCTCGCAAGGTCCGTAAAGAACGGCGTGGCATACATAAGCGGCGTATCGTTCCACCCCAACGCAGAGAAGAGGAACAACATGCGCATAAATTTCAGCTATCCATCGGTTGAGGACATACATGAAGGCATCAGGCGCCTTTCAAAGACGCTCGAAGAGGAAGCAGCGGAAATAGAAAGCTCTCCAGCCAAGGCGCAATAGTATAACATGGCAACAATCCTCGGCGGTACCTTTTCCTATCTGCACAAGGGTCACAGAGCCCTCCTGGATGCCGCAATATCGCTTGGCGAGCCTGTTATAGTCGGCCTCTCTACGGATGAATTTGCAGGAGCAAGAAAAGGGTACGTCATACCGCCGTATAAAAAGAGGTACGAGGCTGTCTCCGGTTATCTTGAGGGCAGGTGCAAATCCTACAGCATACACGAGCTTGGATCGGAAGAAGGAAACTCCACCATGGATCCAGGGTACAGATCAATCGTAGTATCGCATGAAACCGAGCACACCGCTATCCGGATAAACAGGGAGAGGGTCGCGCATGGCCTTCCGGCGCTTCGGATTGTCAGGGTTCCGGTGATACGCGCCGAGGACCTCATTGCGATCAAGTCCTCCAGGATCGCATCCGGTTCTATCGATGCCGAAGGCAAGAGATTATCGCCTGTATCGGCAATAATATCCACAAACAACAGGCTGAAACTCTCGACCGCCGGATCATATTTTTCATCTTTATTCAGGGAGTGCAAAGTTGGAATAAACAAAAAATACAGCACAGAGGCCGACCAGCCGTTCGGCGATGATACCATGCAGATGGCTGTGAGCCGTGCAGAACAGTCGGCAGGAATGGCTGATTTCTCGATCGGTGTTGAGTCTGGCCTGTTCCATGACAGTGCATCCGGCAGGTACTTCGACTTCCACTGCTGCTGCATCATTGACATCATTGGTGAAAGATCATACGGCGTGAGCAGCGGATTCAACATACCTTCTCACATAGTGGACGAGATAAAGAAGGGAATGGACATGGCACACGCATTTGAGTCGCTTTACGGCATAGCAGGCATAGGAGAAAAGGAGGGCATTGTGGGCTATCTCACGGGAAACAGGATCACGAGAGAAACCCTCATTTCAGAATCCATGAGGAACGCAATGTCAACCAGGTTCTCTCCATTGAGATATGATTCAATATTATAGCGCAAGCAGTCAGATAAAGGTTAAATACATTTATAAACTTAGAAGATGATAATATGGTAACCAAAGAGGAGATCCTCAATGCACTTCAAGCAGTATCAGATCCAGAGATAGGCATGGATATCGTGAACCTTGGCCTTGTGTACGAAGTACAGATAAACGGCGACAAGGTATACATCAAGATGACAATGACCGCTCCAACATGCCCCGTCACTCCATGGATACTTGCGGAGGCACAGCGTGTTGTCGAGAATCTTGAAGGCGTGGAGGCTGCCGACGTAGAACTGGTGTGGGAGCCCCCATGGAACCCGTCCTTGATGACAGATTATGCAAAGGAACAGCTCAACATGATGTGATCCAGTGTAAACGGCAGATCATTCTCTCCCGGAAGAAACGCACACCATCTTTCCATCGATGAATTCTGGAAATACGGATGCATCATCATCGAATTTAGCCTCAGAAAAACAGAATATCTTTCTTATTCCAGATTCAAGGAGATAGACGTAATATTTTTCAGGGAAGCCTTCCGGTGTGGAGAAAAGCTCAACCCTTCCAATGATTTTCCATGAAATGGAATCTGCTCTCACGGTCTCCGAAGAGCACCTGCCACACTTATTATCCCCGGAAGTTATGATATCTCTGCAACCAGTGCATATGTAGAGCGGCATTATATCGCCTCATATACAATCGACGTAGCCGAGTTGCCGAATCCTGCCATTGAAACCGAGATCGCGAAATGCGGATCCTTCAGCTGCCGCTGTCCCGCTTGGGATGTAAGCTGTACAAAAGCCTCATGAGCCTGGGCCAGGCCGGTCGCGGCAATCGGGTGCCCACGGGCAAGAAGCCCTCCGCTGACATTAACTGGAATGCTCCCGTCAGGATCCATTGAACCCTCCATGATCTCCTTCCATGCAGTCCCCCTCTGGAAAAAGCCAACAGCCTCGGCTTCAACCAGCTCAAGTATGGATGACATGTCATGAAGCTCGGCAAAATCAACATCCTCCGTCGATATCCCTGCCTGCTTCAAGGCGGCAGAGGAGGATGCCCTGACGGCGCCCAGTTGCATAATATCATCTCTCAATGAAACCTGCGCCGTGTCTGAAGATATCGATGAACTGGATATCCTGACAGGTTTTGAGGAAATCGACTGAGCAAATTCATCCCCTGAGAGCAGCATAGAAACCGAACCGTCACTGATAGGGCAGTATTCATAGAGTGTGAGCGGACTTGCTATGACCTTTGATGAAAGGACATCCTCAATGCTTATCTCCTTCCTGTGGTGAGCATTTTCGTTTTTCATCGCATTTCGGTGATTCTTGACAGTAACCTGGGCGATCGATTCCCTGCTGGATCCATACTTTGTCATGTACATTCGGGCAAGGAAACCTGCGAGCGACGGAAGTGTAAGTCCCGAGCATCTTTCATAAGGATCAAGCAGTGATGCGATTATCGAAGAGGACTGCCTTGTCGGAACCGAGGACATCTTCTCAGATCCTATCACCAGGATCGAGCGGGCGTCTCCAGCCTGGATAATTGATTTTGCGGCATGAATGGCAGTTGCGCCACCGGAGCTTGTATTGTCGATCCTTAAAGAGGGCACCGGAACGTCAAACAGTTCGGCAGACAGTCGGTTGTTGACGCCCGATAACCCGTTGTATTGACCTCCGTATGCATTTGCAAAGATGGCGAGGTCTATGGCATCGCCGTATTTTTTTGTGATTGGGAGGGCAGAGTCAATCGACAGCTGGAAGAGATCCTTCTCCAGCCGGCCGAATTTCACATGGTTTGCCGCCGTTATTGCAGCCACGCAACATGAGCCTGCAGCCTCCTATGAATATTGCTCTCTTTTCATATCCAGACAAGTGACTTTAGTATTTATATTACTTATCAATTGACATTAAATGCCCGACGAGGAGCCTCGAAAACAACAGGAAAATGAGATATATTCATACCTGGGGATCAGCGCTGGCTCTCCGCCATCCCTTGGCGGTCCCGTCAAGCCGGAGGAACTGGCCAGGGAGATCATGGATGCGGTATCCAAGAGGGCGAGAAACCTCGTCGAAGTTGTAGATGCTTACAGCATAGACGGTTACAAAAGCACCCTCTTGCAAATCTACAACATTCTCTCCGGCAATAATATACATGTTGGCTTGCTTTCCAGCATAGATTCCTACATAACAATGAAGCCTTCTGGCGAAATCGCGGTATACATGTTGTCGGAGGATCACATGGATTTGAAGAGCCCAGGCACACTTTCTATACTAAGGAAAATCATGTCCGGCGATGTTGACATACTTGGGAAGAAAGGCATCCTGGTTCTCGGCATTACGCAGCAAACAATTGACATGGTAACGAACACAGGTCGCAAGAGTGCTTCAGCCAGAAACACATCGGACGAATATTCTTTCCCGCATTCGAAAGCTGCGGGATCAGGATTCATTGTTTTTTCGCTTCCGCTTGCAGTCACCGCATTTGGCCTTTTTGACTCCACAGGCTATAATCTGGAGTATTCGCCATATGTCATGGGTTTTTGGGTATTCACCTCGTTTGTTGCAGTTCTTCTTCTCATAATAGGTTTCAGGAGAACCACCGCTGGAGGCGAGAAAAGAAGCATACTGTCATGCGCCGTATTCATAGCATTGAATCTCGTAATACTTGCCACAATCGGCCCGAGCGTTCTAGAAATCCTTGTTTCCAACTATCCACTATATCATTTTTACCTTGTTTACCTGCAGAATGCTGTTATCTCTAAGTTTGGCAATGTAGCACTTGAAGTACCGCCCATACTGTTTTCGGTTACAATCATATACTGGCTCCTGCCGGAAAACTTGAGGAAATTTTCACTGATTGCCTTCTTCTGCGGATTGGCCTCTATAATCATTGAGACGGTTGCATTGGTGGTTTATCCAATAATGCCAACTGTTCCCCCAAATATATCAAATGTGGCGATACCTGTGCCACAGGTATATCTTTCCTATTTTTCATATGTCGTCTTTATCCATCCTTCGCTTGCCCTGGGTGCCACCATCTATACACAGAACTACTTCAAGATTTACGTAAGCATTCCAGTGATCGGGTTCGCATTCATCTATAATATATTCAACTTTTACCTTTACGCTAGAATGGGGATAGGGATGCTCTCCAGACAGGATGACCTGCCTTAGCTATATGTATTGTAAAGCAATCCTGCAACGGATGTCAAGGCTCTATTTCGGCATGGTTGCGAGTGGCAGCAGGGGAAACTGTTCCTTCCTGGCAGACGGTACATCACTGGCAATCGTTGATTTTGGGATATCATACAGGAGATTCCAGCAGAGAGTTGAATACCTGGGCTCAGGATTCGATTCGATCAACTTATTCGTCAGCCATGAGCATTCCGATCATTCCTCCGGCATACCAGTTGCGACCAGGAAGGCAAAGATCGATCTCTATTCAAGGGAGCTGACACTTTTATCGCTCGGACTGAAGGATGCATTTCCCATTCATGAAGATGTCACGCTGGATGATCTAAGCGTAACCGCGGTAAGCATCTCACACGACGCTGCGGATCCTGTTGCCTACATCTTCAGGACCGGTAACATAAAGATATCCGTAATTTCAGATCTTGGAAGAGTTGACGCAAACCTCATACAGGAAGCAAAGGGATCGGACATAATAGCCATGGAGGCAAACCATGACGTCGAAATGCTCAGAAAAGGTAGCTACAGCCAGGGACTGAAGGCGAGGATAGAAGGGCATTACGGGCACCTTTCGAATGTCCAGTCCGGGGAGGCGCTCTCTGAAATATGCACCGAGAAAACAAGAATAATACTTACGCACCTGAGCCAGGAGAACAATACCGAGAGGACTGCTCTTTCAACGGTGAAGAGAATACTGCAATGGAACTCGATAAGTTATAAATCCATAGAATGCGCTTCGCAGATTGACGGCTCCTCCCTTTATGCGATAGACAGGGATACGGGTGAAACGGAGATGCTTCCAAAAAACTCCCGGCTCCCATGATCGTTAGCTGACTTTTATTTACCCTGTCAAGATTGAGGGGCGAAGCCCCGTGGTGTAGAGGCCAAGCATACCGGACTTTGGATCCGTTGACGGCAGTTCAAATCTGCCCGGGGCTGTAAAAACATGATAAGCATAGTTGGCAGGAAGCATTACACGACCTCGATAGCTGAAAGCATGACAGTCGCAAAGGTGGCTGAGATGCTTCAGATAAGAGAATCATCGTATGTTTACATAAAAAACGGGAACCCGGTTACTTCCGACGAGATCGTCACTCCTGATGATGACCTGAAGTTCCTTGAGATATTTTCCGGAGGATAGGCACTATCCTGTCAGGTTCCTGGTCATGTATTTCTGCATCAGGTCCCTCTGTTCCTTCGTCGCGGGCATGGAATATATCTTAATCGAGGCCTTTACTCCGTTAAGGTGGGCGCCAATATCCTTGTCCCTCAGGTTATCGATAAGTACCTCGTTGTATCTTGATGCCTGCGCAACCTCGACGACCGGCCTGTCATCCATGATAAATGGTCCACGTGCATGTGGAGAGTCATTCCATTTATCCAGGAATCTCCGCGTTTCGGGTGAAAATGCTGGCGGTCCAGTATGCACCTTTATCGCGGGCCTGGTATCGCTTTCAAGCTCAACAAGTATGTTAATCCGCCTTCCCATGAGCACCTCGGAATCGATGGGATGGAAACCCTCATTCCTGCTTTCATTTACAATGATCCTTCGGAGCTTCTCAGCCTGTGGATAGATAATGTCATCCAGCAGATCGGGACGCTCAAGAGTGAAAATCCTGAAGCATGTCTTCCTGGGCATCCTGGGCGGACTCTTTCTTGGAAACCCGTCAAAATATTCCTCTGATGGTTCATGTAGAAATTCCCTGCTCAGGATCCTCATTCTGGCCAGGTTCTCGCTCGTGACTGCAGCAGCGGCATTTCTCTTCCTGTCCACAGGATCCGTCACGTGCATGGGCGCATCGTCCATTGGCGAGGGCTGATCCTCCTTTAACCTTAGCCTCTTCTCTGAACCAGCAAAGAATTCAAGTGCCTTCAGGAAAGATCCCAGCCTTATTACAAGGATCTCGCAGACGTATCCTGAGAAGCCTCCCTTGGCAACCTCGGACCCATAGACGCCAATTCCTTTCATGAATGCCTTTAGCAGTACGATTTCCCTGCGTTTAATGTCATCAAGATGAGCATTCACCCATCTTGTATGGAGGGGGCTCCTGTCAACCGCGCTCTTCAGGTCATCATTCTCATTCATGTGGAAGCAGGGCACAACATCGATCTTGTGGCCTTCCACGTAACCAAAGACAAAGGGGTGCTCTGCATACTTCTCCCGGCCATTCGGCAGCACCGTATGCCCTATCCTCAGGCCCGTTTTCACTATTTCCGATCTTGAGTATGTTGTTGGGAAGACTATGAAAAGATCTATATCACCTCCCTTGAGGTTTGTCCCCTTTGACGTGGAACCTACCAGCTCTACTTCGGCCGAGACCCTCATCTTGGAGAGCAATGAATGTATTTTCCCCATGAGTGATCCTGATATTCTCTTCAGGTCATTGCGCTCTGCCTCATCAGGAGCTTTCCTGGCATAGATCTTGTCGTAATCTAACATCATTTATCTAGCGTGTTGCAAGATCTATGATTGCCTGGGCAACTTCGCCATCGGCTTTCTTCAACGCTTCTATTGCCTTGCTCCGGTCTACCTTTGCCTGTTCCATCACGAGCTTTATATCGTCATCATTGTACTGTACCTGGGGAGTCGAAGCTGCCTGCTTGGCCACTTCCTTCATCGCACCGGATATCTGGAAATACTTCTCTCCCTGCGCTTCAATCATCATGACCTGTGGGTTCTCTATGACATAATCCTTGGCAGCGCCTTCCATCACGACCTTCTTCACGTCGGTCATGTCAACCGATTTGATTCCCATCTGCGCCATCATTCTTTTGACTTCCCTGGAATTCATTCTACCGGGCATCATCGTAGACGCTAATGAATGAATAAAGATAAACTTATTTTGTAAAATTAGGCAAATCTTCTCCGGCAATTCATAAAAGTCAATCATCAGGGAGAGATGCAAGAATCACCTTCACGATGCCAGGAATGTGATGCGCAGCTATTTCCTGGTTGTTGCTTCATGTGCAAAGAAGAAACACCAATCCCTTTATCTTAATGCAATACTGACATCTATTCAAGCTCCATCCGGCATTACAATGGTTGCCACCAACCCATGATTATATGTTTGATTCAACTCCCGCCCAATTCCGAAAAGCAAAGAAGAGCTTATCTGTGCTGTGTTTCCATTGTTCACTAGTCATCTCGTAAATTGCGCTGAACCTTTCAAGAAATTACGAATACATGAGGGACAGAATTCTTAAGTATCGGGATTTGGTATGTTTATGCATGGCAGAAAGTTCAAGCGGTATGCAGAACAAAGGAAGGAAGTCACTTATTTATGCTCTTGTAGCTGTGACCATAGTCCTGGTAATTGTTGCGGGGGTTGGATGGGGTCTATATGTGACAAAGGTCCCCGGGCCGACTCTTTCCCAAAAAGAGAGCCAGGTAACTTCCATGGCGTACGAGCACTGGCAGGCAATCGGTGTTGAGAATCTGTCGCAGGTCATTTCGCAATACAGTTCATCCTCAGTGCTTTACTGGAACGTGAAAGGAAGCGCCCTCAATGGAACATATACCAACACGAGCCAGATAGAATCAACCTGGAGCAAGTTTTTCCAGCATGATCCGATTGATTATTATTCCGTATACAATTTCAAGATATCTGTTTCTGGTAATTATGCTAATGTTACAGCAGATCTCTGGTATCTCGTCCTTTTGAATGCCAGCGATAAGCAGAATTTATCCGGATTGACTTCCATAAAGGGCAATGGTACCGTGAACGATACGGTTGCAACGCTTATTCTCCCCTATCTGCTGACATACGAGGACGTTGGAGGAAGCTGGCATCTCCAGGGAGACTGGTGGGGACTTCCTGCACCCGATAACGGCTTCGTTGTAAAGGGCATTGCAGAGCAGTTCCTTAACCTTACAGTTGCCAGCAGCAGTTCTTCTGGGTCCGGTGGCATCGGCGGTTACTGAAAGAGGCATAATCTACTGCACTTATTATTGTGAATCGTCGCTTTACAATAATTTTTTCAAACTTTCAAGAGCATCAGCATACTTCTCTTATCTAACGCACGTCACATAAAACAGATTAAGATTTAGTGTTGACGAATACAGAAATCATGCCTGAATTAAATGCATAAACCCGGCATATGTCTAAACCTGCAAGAGCAAGTGCAACCAATATGTTTCATTTATTTTTAAAAATTAGCTGGAATTCATAATGGGTAAAAGTTTTAGAACACGGCTGCCCTGAGCGGATGTGTCAAGAACAGTAACTTGCGGCATATGCAATAAATCCTTTGTTTGTGGCTCACCTGAATTATGCTGGTGCACTTTCATTTCGATCACAAAAGAAAGGAGGGAATACATATCTAAAGTTACAAACGACTGTGTGTGTCCTGATTGCCTGAAAGGTTGATGTGCCGGTAAAATCTGTAAATGCACTTCATCCTGATCTACCATTATCACTCTTCTTTCGGTCGAAGTAATAAACTCTTAACCATCAATCAGGAAGCTTGCAGAAAACTCACATTCCATTAACCTTTACGGGATTGTTCCAACCTTTCGAAGTCACCCCAGGATCAGAGTAATTTTTCTTTGTGCGAATAAGTCAACATTTCCTGACTCCTATGAATTAAAATTGATGTTTGGTAAAACATTTTAGATTAGATCTTGCTGATGCTCATTCGCCGGATAACTGCTGATCTGAGCTATCTTTATATCGCTTTTCAATATCGAATTGAGAAAAAAATGGCAACGGGCTGCGAACGAAAATCAAATGACGAAAAGGAAGAATTCGGGCCTATACTTGCCAGATTCTATGCTCTCATGGCCTCTCTATCCCTACGGCACAAGAAAGTTTATTCGAAAGCCCTGGAAGATATTGTTTCACTCAATCCCTCATCGATTCTTGAGGTAGGCAGCGGGCCGGGAATCGCAGCTGCACTAATAGCGCAGAAATTGCCTCTAGCTAAAATCCTGTGCGTGGATCCTTCCAGTACCATGGTGAAGATCGCAAATAAGAGGTTCGAGCGATTATCCCTTTCAGCAAGGGTTAAAAGCGAGGTTGGTAAAAGCAGCAGCATCAGCACCACAGAAAAATTTGACCTGTTGTTCTCTTCCCTGTCTTATCATCACTGGTCAGACGGAACAAAAGATCTTTATGATCTCGCCGGAAAATACCTTCCGGCGGGGAACCTTCTAATCTATGAAAATTTTATCGCCAATCCGGATAAGGAAGATAGCGGTGTGCGCCAGCATGGTATTAGTATGAAGGATATCGAAGCCATGAACATACCCGGATTTAAGAAAAGCTATGAGATATCCGGAAAACTGGTTACCGTTAAATTCAGTGCCACTTGACTTTTGCTTATATGGGACAACTTTCAGCCAGGAGTGAAAACCCTCGATGGGTTGTTACTTACAACGAACGTTGAAACAAGAAGTGAAATTGCAGCGGGTATAATTGCCGATGCAAATCCCAGTGAAGTGGAAATGGAGAAGAACTCATAAGAGAACAATGGTGCGAGAACGACAAATGGGGCCCTGAGCAATTGAGATGCCCTCCGGACAATCACCCTGTCATCCTTATTGAACGAGAATTCGACAAACTGCTTTGTCCCCTCCTCAAATATACCCACGGAAGCAAGGACGAGAAGCGCGTAAAGAATGAGGTTAAACGAATTTGCTAGAGACAGCATGAAGAAGGCGACGATAAATGCGACCGGCCTGAAAAAATACGAGGCAAACCTGAATCCGTCCGATTTCAATCTTTGGCCGGCATATCTCATTCCAAGGTAGAACAGCGACACTATCGTAAAAGTTACAAGAAGGCTTGAGATGGAATTCAGCAGCTCATATGAGTAGTATGGAAGGTATATAATCACGGACCACGCGGAAAAAACGAATAACGTGTCAATGAGAAGCGTGCTCAGGAAATATCCCTTCATGCTTATATTTGAAAGCATCCTGAGCGGTGCAAAGGTCTTGGAAATTATGACAAACATGTCATCCCTTCTCGGCCTGGCGTTCTTACGGTAGAAACCTATAAAGGCCTGTGCAAGGAATATGCCGCCTATGACAAGCAGTATCAAGACAAGATAAAACATAAGGCTAAGGTACGGTATGTTCGTTAGGACCTCAAATCCCAGCGTCAACGGAAAAGATACGGCTCCAAGCAGCAAAGCCAGTGATTTCCTGAAGCTTATCTTTGAGCTGCTGTAGCTTTCCGAGAGCTTTACGCTTATCGCAACCACTGAAAAAGACATTGCAGCACCTAAAGCAATCCCGCAAAGGAGATACTGCTCCAGAACGGTTGCTGTGTAAAGCTCGTACATGGAAGCTGAAAGCAGGATAAAAGCCGTTGGAGAGGCAAAATTCCTGTATTCGGATGCAGCCATCAATACGCTGGGTACCCTGCATATTAAAAAAAACAGCAGGAAGACAAATATTGTTATGCCCATAGCGTCGTAATCTATGTTTCCTGCGGATATTATCCTCAGGGGCAGGAATACGTAAGACAGCGCAATCACAGAGCCTGACAGAAAAGAAAGCAGGTATGGCTGGATCGTGCCAATATCAGCATGGCTCTTCTGCACGGGCGACTTTTCATCCATTCTATAGAGCATATGCATATCTCCATATATTTTATGATCGTGTCATTCATGTCAAAGAAATTAAATAACGATTTAACATCGGCTGACTTGCAGCGCCGTGGTAGCTCAGTTGGGAGAGCGTCAGACTGAAGATCTGAAGGTCGCTGGTTCGATCCCGGCTCACGGCATACTTCTAATAGTTCAATGTTTTTCTGCTTCTTAGAATATTATAAGTATAATATAATTAATATAATTAACAAATTGTCAAAGGATAAATTTTCTGCCGACAAATTTTATCGAATAAGTATTTGATGGGATAGAATTTGTTAAAAACATGGTTTTTTTAATGGACGATCGAAATGTTTTATATTTTGAAATAGGTATAGAACGAAGGACCATTATGCTTGGAAAAGTGAGAATTAATGCAAAGTTTTTAATTAAAATCATTGCCGCTTTTGTTTCCGCAGCGTTCATCTTAGTATTATTATCTCCATGCGTTGGTGTTATTCATACAAATAATATTCAAGGTACAAGTTTCATTGATCAATTGAAATCCAACAGCGTGAATAGTAGCTTATCATATAATTCCGGCTATGTAAAATATACGTTACTGTTGTACAATAACACACTCATAAGCGGTAACAAAGGTTCACTTGGAGAAGGGCCAAGACAAGAATTTCTGGATCCGCTGAATAACCATATTTATATTGATAATTTTCATGGTCGATGTTACTGGATCGTCAATGGCTCCTCAAACACCGTAATTAGTGATTGCTGCCTTCCGTCTTTCTCCCACTTTTTTATGGTTGATCCCATAAATCGATACATATACAGCGATTGCGGTTATACTTCACTAGCAATCATTAATGCAACCACAAATCACGTAATATCTGACGTTTTGACAAAAAATAATCCATTTAGTGGCACCTTTGATCCATTGAATGGAAATATTTACCTTTCCTACTGTTCCTCCAGTGTTGTCACGGTTATGAATGCTTCCACAAATAGAATAACGGGGAACATCGATGTGGGGCAATATTGCTGCGGCTCTATTATGTTTGACCGGTTCAACGGAAATCTATATCTTTCTAATTCAATTGGGGAAAAGATATTGGTTATAAATCCTTCGGCTAATAATTCAATAAGAAGCATTCATGTTCTTGCATCTCCCGGTCAAGCAGCACTTGATGGGATCAATGGAGATATATATGTTCCAGATTTTTTTTGCGATAAAGTTTCAGTGATAAATGGATCAACAAACACAGTTATTGGAAACGTTGACGCAGGTAAAAGGCCCATTGATGCATGTTTTGATCCTCTAAATGGGCTCATCTACGTTGCTAATGCCGGTTCAAATTATGTCTCTGTAATAAATGGGTCAACAAACGCTGTGGTCGGCAACATAGAAGTTGGATCAACTGACTCCTCGGTTGTTTTCGATCCATCAAATGGTTATTTGTATGTCGCAAATTGCGGCTCTGGAACTCTGAGTGTACTTTCAACAGACAAAAATGCAATTACTCCTTTTCCTGTAATTTTTAGCGAAACAGGTCTCCCTCACGGAACGGAATGGTCAGTTACTATTTGCAACAAAACTGAGTCTTCTCCATTAAACACAATAACTTTTTCCCTTCAAAATGGATCTTATTTCTTCCTGACCAATCCCGTCTCAGGATATGTAACATCCAACACGTCAGGTTCCTTCAGAATAAATGGTGTTACGGTCAAAGAAATAATGAACTACAATGAAACCTTCTCAACTGAGACCCTCAAATTTCTTTCAAATTACTACGGCAGTATTTTGGCAATAGCAATTATTCTTTTCATTATTACTGCAGCAGTTGTCTTTAAAAGGAGAAGATAGATACATGACTCTTAATGCTCTCACTCCTAACATCAGTTTCTAGAGATGAGGAATATTAGCCATAGCAAGAAAGAAAATCCCGAAAGAAGCCCTAATACAAACTAAATAAGAATTATTAAACAGTAGTCCGAAGTGAATAACCCAATATTGCTCATAACATTCAATATTATATCAGTTGCCAATCTACCAGAAAAACAGCTAGCGTTATTTTTCTCGCCAGTCCCAGTCGGCATTATATAACTTCACTATTGTTCCCAGGCATATCACCAACATCTGTTCCAGTATTGCCAGAAGAATATCTTGATTATTACAATTAAAGCGCCAATGCAGTCCTTTACACCGATTTAGCAACAAGGGAAGAATGCAGGAAAGCGTTTGCTCAACTAAATATCAAGTGCACATCCTGAATAACAGGAGATTAGAGAAACTTAATCATCTTCAGATCAGGTTCTATCTCTCTCTTTATTATATCCTCAATGCCTACTCCTTCTTCCTGTGCTTTCCTGCACAGTGCAACTGTGGCTTCATGATCCAATGTTTTCTGGCTCCCCTTTCTATTATAAATCACTATTTCACCAAAATCTTCGCAGTCTATCAAGCATGCCGCCTAATTATATCTAATATTTAACCTCTCATTCGCACTTTTTCGAAAATATCGAAATTCGATACGTATTAATATCGGAAAGCGATATAGTGTTGATAGTTATGTATGGATATAACGAACACGGAGAAGGAATGCATGGTGGGCATAGAAGGCGCGGGTTCATGGGAGGAGTCGGTTTCAGGGGTCTGAGGCATTATGTCCTTGAACTCCTCAACGACAAGCCAATGAAGGGTTCGGAAATAATGTCGGCAATAGCTGAAAAGACAATGGACAGGTGGAAACCAAGTCCAGGCTCAATATACCCCCTGCTCAGGCATCTTGAATCGTTGAACCTAGTCAATCGAAATGAAAATGGATCGTATGCTATAACAGAAGCAGGCAAGCAGGAAATCTCTTACAGAAGAGAGGTTATGAGGGGTTTCGGAGGAAGAGGGGGACCGAACACCGTCATTGACATGATCAACGAGATAGAGAATTACGTGAACTACTTCAACGACGTGCCGGATCAGGCGCAAGACAGCATAGATGCGCTGGAGAAACTAGCTGAGTCACTAAACCACCTGCTGGAGAAGCTGAAGTCTAAGGACAACTAGGTTCCCAACAAATATACTGATTTTTTATATCTATAAAAATTTCATTTTTTTAATTCTGCAAATAAAAATTAGATAGGCATTTTTATAATAAAAATTCCTGCAAAATTTCAAGAGACTCATCGCCTCATTTTTTTTAGCTTATAAAAAAATTGAGATCAGGGAGATTTAGCACCCTTTTTCATGTTGCGGAATATTCCAGTACCAGTTGCAAACATTACCCCTAGAGCAGCAACAGCTCCCCCAACCACCACGCCGATTCCAAGGCCCTCATAAATGGATCCAGATGATGAAGCATGTTGTGAACTGAAGCTCACGGTCAATGTAGTGTTTCCAGTTACCGTCACAGAGGTTGCCTTCAACGTTACTGTATATCCTGAAGGGCCCGAAGCGTTTATCGTATAGCTCCCTGCGGTTACCTGGACATTGAGTGCAGAAAGGTTAGTTGTATATGTGTGTCCATTCAATATGAAGGTCCAGGAAGATCCTGATGAAAGACCAGTTTCTGTTACAAGCAGGGTGTACTCCGGGATCGCTGAGAAAGTAACACTGAATGTTGTGTTTTCATTGCTCACAGTCACGCTTGGTGACAACGAAACGGAATAACCAGATGGTCCCGTCGCGCTTACGGTGTAGGTACCTGACGCAGTCTGTATGGAAATAATGTCAGAAAAGGAGACGAGCTGTGTGCCATTGAAGTTAAACATCCATGAATACCCAGCAGGCAGGCCCGTTTCCTTGACTGTCAGGATATATTCGTTCTGCTGGAATGTAACGGGCATTATTAACGAAGCACCATCGACCGTCAAGTTTCCAGCAGATGCCGTATGATAGCCCAAAACAGAGCCGATAGAGTAGTTATAAGTCCCATTTGAAACGCTGAAAGATATGGCAGAAGTGCCGGATGATTCTGTGTTACCATTAAGAGTTACTGACCATGTGGTTCCCGCATGAAGGTTTGATTCCGTAAATGTAACGTTGTACGTGTAGGGAGTGAACGCCACAGTTATAACAACATTCTTATCGTCTTGTGCGACAGTTCCAAAATACTTGGAGGCAACATATCCAGGAACATTTGACACCAAGTAGCTGCCTTTCATGTAAAAGCCATTTGTTAGTGAATAAACTATTGTTCCAGAGGTTGAGGACTTCAACGCTGAGTTCATTGATACAGACCAGGAGGTACCGACCGGAAGGCCAGTTTCGACAAACGTCACAGTAGGAGAAGTCCACATGGATGTCAGCGGATAATAATCAACAAGAGATCCGGCAACTGGCATTGGAGTAGTTCCTATACCAATGTAGCCTGATCCTGTATAATTTGACCAGTAGTTTCCTCCAACTGGAAATGGTGCATTCATGTTTATTTGCTGATTCGGGACGTAGTAATCGTGTATAGTTGAATTAACGGTTTCATTCAGGAAGTTGTTGTGGTAAAAAGTCAAGTTTCCATAGGATTTATACAGATAAAGGAAGTAGAGCGAGTGACTGTTAGATTGGCTGTCCACGAAGTTATTTGCAAAGATAGATCCGATAAAATCAAGACAAGATTCAAGGGAATAGTTATCGTTGCTAAATGTGTTGCCGAAATAAGTTAGGTTGTGGTTATAATATGAGTACAGTCCATAGGTAGAATTGTCCGCTCCATTATCGAAGAATGAAATCCCACTGTTTTCATAGATATAAAAAGCATCATTTGTGTGATTGACGTAGTTGTCATAGACTGAAGGGTCAATATTTTCAAAAATATATATTCCATCGGAACTGGAACCCCCGTTCAAAACGGTATTATGAGAAACAACAGCATTTCCATAATACGCGATTATTCCATAACTGAAACCGGCTGATCCAGGTTTATCCTGAACCTTATTGTAAGAAAGATTTAACTGACCGTTTTTTACTTCAACGCATATCCCAATGTCTGTGACATTATGAATATAGTTCCCCGTTACTTGGACAGTTGAGTAGTAATATAATTGTATAGCTTCGGTGGTATTCAAAAACGTATTATTCTGGACTGAAACACTACCTCCGTTCTCCAAGGCAAAATACACATATACTGAATTATCGCTGTTGCTGAAAGTATTGTCCTTTATGAGCACATTATTGGATGCATAACATGAATATGCGTAGACACCATAATCCGCATATTTTGAACCTGGTGATTTTACGGTGTTGTTTGTGAAAACAAAATTAAAGAAGTAACTGTATCCATACATGTAGAAGGTATAACCACCATTCATTGTTTCCATAGTATTGTTTGATATGGTTGCTCCCAGAACTGAGGTATCAGCATAGATATTGTCTGTTGCGTTAATATATGAATTGAAAACGTTGAAATGTGGTGAATAATAAAGGTACACGCCTGTTCCAGAAGGCATATATATTGTATCCCCTGAGAGATTTACCCACCCTGACATATATTCAGTATAGATTGAATAATAAGTGCTTGTAGGTGACATTCTTAACATGTCATTATAGAGGTTCAAGTTAGCACCATCATAGGTATAAACAGCGTATTCGGAAGCAGCTGAAAGATTTGAGTTTGCTATGGTGACATTGGCATCATAACACAACTCCGCACCATAATATGAATCACTGAAGTTGCCGTATTGAATAAGCCCATTTCCAGAATATTCCATATAAATGGCTGCCGAACTGCTATATAGGGCTCTGTCATGGTATGACCTCACGGTTGTTACGTAATCGTAATACAGTCCATATGAAGTATTGTAAAACTGGTTGTGGGTGGTAGTTGCATATTCCTGCCAATAAAAGTACATACCATATTCAGTATGATTTGCATAATTATAACCCATGTCCGCTGCCCCTCCACATTCGACATAAAATGCGTAACTAGAGGAGTCAGTGGACATTATTGTATTACCCCACGCTGAAAACAGACCGACAGCATATGCATCAACGAAATCATAATAAGTTGCCCCTGAGAACTTGTTGTGGGAAACGTTCACTGACGCATCACATCCAGCATAAATTCCGTATGATCTGGTTACTGTGGAATTCAACAGGAAGTTGCTATACTTCACCGAAACATCAGAAGAATGGGAAATATCAACAAAATTTTCGTTCAATGTAGAAGAACCTATCAGTGTATCATTCATAACTACCGAGTTTGTGTCTAAATAAAAATATATACCGGTAGTGGAATTCCTTACCATTAGATTCTCAATTGCCAGCCCATTCACGTAACAAGATTCCAGTGCAATTGATCCCCTACCGTTAACCGTATACCCATTTCCGTTGAATACTGTATTGTTGCTCCTTATAGTAACAGTACCATTTAAGTCAGAAAGAAGTGTATATGTGTGCCCGGTTATTGATACCAGGCTCGGATTATTTACCGTTCCATTAGCATATATTGTCAGATCCCCCACGTATGCTCCCCCGGTATTTCCCTGGGGCGAATATCTTTCACTCGTGTTCAAAGTGACTACGCTGCTTCCGAAAGCTACAGCAAAGGATGACAAGATCATTATCGAAGCCGTCAAAACAATCAAAAATCGTTTATTCATTACCGGGCAATCTCAAGGATATATTAATAATTACTATTGATATAATACTCAATATTGGTATATATCAAAAAGCTAAAACAAGAACAAAAAGAGTTCAGGACTGGACTCATGCTGAATATGCTCCAAACAGGAATTTCTATAAACCATGCATGATACAAAAATGACTTATGATAAGAGAAGACAGAATCACTGGAAACAAAGTATCATGATAAAATAAATTTCCGCCGCATTGCATATTGTTAAATGCAATCAACTAATACTTGAGGGTGCAGAGAATACTTGTGGGGTTGGCGGTCGGATTTGCCCTGCTATTGATTGTATTGCCCTCAGCTAATATCACACCGACTTACCCTGCAGATTCAATAGAGAGAAATATCCAATGGGCTGCTAATGACTTCTTTAACTACTCAGCAACGATATCTATTCATAACGCATCTCATCCTGTTTCAACGGGCACTGGATACTTCACCGTCTTGTTTGAGGATTTATCTCCTTCAAACTGTACTGCAACACTAAGAATAGAACAAAACGTTGCATACAGAGGAGCAAATCCCTCTTACATAATCAATGTACCTATCCAGAGGATTCCCAGCTATCTTCCTTATCTCATGTTTTTCAATCTCAACAATACATCCAGTATCAATGAGTTCTTGAACATCAGCTACGGTCGAGGCTTATATTCAATCTCCATCCACCCTATGGAGAATGTAATCCTGGATCAATCGATAAGGACTTGTAAAGTTTCTTTCAACTCTCTAAACAATTCCGGCAGAATTTATCTCGATCTCTTTAACGGTCTCTTCGTTGAGGGTTTTGTGAACTGCTCTTTCTCAGATCTAAATCTGCAGAAGAACGTTGAAAGAACCTCAGCCTTTGTGCTTGAAGGAACAAACGTTCCAATGAACACTTCCATCAACCCTGGAGGGCCTATTTTAGAAGGATCATACCCTTCATACCTGGTATATTTCTATTATTCTACTATGGGTGCCCTGGCATTCCTAATCGGAGTTGCAATTATATGGCTGCTAAGAAATATCAGAAAATAACAGCCGGGCTGCCATGTGAACTAATATTGAAAGGAAGAGACCTCTGAACTGCTCTTCTATTTCAATGCATCAGCAAGGGATTACACTCATAATAGCTTGCTAAATAGACTTTAGCCGCAGTCTCTGCAACAGTATGTCGAAATATATAGCATTACTAAAACTAAAAGTAACGCAATATGTATTCCGATGAAACAAGTGGAAGCTTTATGGGTGGTTCTGTAAGGAAGAAACCCTTCCTTCTCTTATCAGAAGCTGTGCTATAACGGTGGAATAACCGCTTATAAAAGAGACCATGTTTTTCCAAAGTTTGCATGTAAAGCTCAAGTTCGCAGATATTAAGTATCATGTACATATATAGAAGTATGGAAGAAGAGTCGATAGTTGAAAACTTTATAAAAGCAGTCGAAGGGACAAAGAGTACAGTGGAACTGGTTTTCGACAACTTAACGATCAAGTTGCCGGGCATGAACGCAGTCTTCGCCGTCAATGGCAAGGTAAACGTGACAGCAAGACCGGTTCATGAGCGACAGTAAAAACTTACCAATCGCCGGTAAGATTTTTTCCAGGATCTCTGGCTCGATTACCGTAATTGTCAACGGGAACGAGTTTTCTAAGATCAGGTTCGTGGATTCCTCCATGGAACTCTCCCTTCTCAATGATAAACTGAGTTCTTCACTGATCAGGGTTGTTCCCAAGGAGGCGAGAAAACTATCTTTTCTCCGCAGGATATCCAAAATCCTGGCCAAGCTTGGAATAACCGTAATCATAAAGGACGGCAAGGGAGAACTCATGGTTATTGGATACAAGGTCCATTCCGTTCTTGGAGACGTCAAGATCAAGGTCCTGAGGCTCAGGAAGTACCTGAAATAATCTTCACTAAAGCTCAAAACGGGCTATCCAGATTCGCTGGGGTAACCCAGTGCTCTCCACTCTTTGACACCTCCCCGATATGCTAGTGCATTGAAGCCGCTTTCTCTGAGTATTTTGGCGGCAATGTCAGAGGACATGCAACTTTCGTCCTTGCAGTATGTAACTATGGTCCTGTTCCTGTCTATCTGGGTGAAAACATGATCCTCGATCTCGTTGTAAGGTATCCATATCGAGCCCTTTATCCTGTATTCAATGAAAGCACGCCTCGACATGATATGAACGATCGTAACTGCTCGCTCATTAATGAGCTTCAGCAGTTCTGCAGCGGTTATGCTGTCTTTGCTCACGCCTCTCAATCATATGCTGTTTCAAAAACGTTTCCAGTTACTTTCAAGGCATAATGAGGTCCGGAATGCGCAAAATTTATTCTGGGTCTTCGTATGTTAAGACATGCCCGAGCAATTCAACCTGAAGCTTGCAAGTCGTGAATACATTGCCAAGGACACGATGCAGTTCAATTTCAGGATAATCGGCAATTCCCTGACCTTCAAGCCTGGCCAGCACATTCAACTTATGATACCCGAGATATATGACAGGAACAAGGTCGAGGGAACGCACTTTTTCTCCATAATCTCGAACATAAAAGATCATGAGAGCTTATCCATTGCGACCCGGATTTCAAATTCGCCCTTCAAAAGATACCTCATCATCGCAGATATCGACAGATCTTTCATAGCATTCGGGCCGTTGGGCTCTTTCGTTGCCCCGGCTGGCGACAGGCCGCTCCTTCTCTTTGCTCTCGGAATAGGCATTACAGGTGTCCTGCCCATTATAAGGCATGAAACGGAGGCCGGGAAAAGAAGGATCTCCCTGTTCTACCTTAATAATAAACTCGAAGAGGTTGCGTTTGCATCTGAACTGCTGGATCTTAAGAGAAGGCATGAATCGTTCAATTTCTATTCATACCTGCAGTCGGGCAGCCTCGGCCTCGAATCATACAGGGGCGGGAAGCCTTCAGACGAGTCCATAAAAGAGGCAGCAGGTCCAGATATTGAGGATATAGACGTCATGGTTTGCGGACCTCCCAGGCAGGTTTACGATATCAGGAAACAGATCCAGTCAATGGGCATCCCTCAGGGAAACACCAAAGTGGAGATATTTTCAGGTTATCCATGATCTTGTTTATCTTCTGACCGGTACCTCGTATTCAAGGAGTTCCCTGCTGAGGTATGATTGCGGGAAAATGCTTCTTGCCTCAACCAGGAGTTTATCGACGTTGTCAACTCTTGGGCTGTAATGGAACAGATAGAACCTGCCCACTCCTGCTCCTTTTGCTATCTCTGCAGCCTGCTTCGATGAAGTATGGCCGAATTCGTTAACCTTGGGTTCCAGGGAGGAATCCGTCGTGGAATCATGTATGAAGACATCCGCATCCTTCGCGAACTCCTTCATATCCTCCCTGGGCCTAGTATCGCCGGAATATACAATCTTCCTTCCCCTTCGAACGCCGGCGCTAACATCATCGATTGAATACGTCTTTCCGCCTATTACAAGAAGCCTCTTTTCGCGGAGCTCTTCCAGCCTGTTTCTTGGAAACCCAATCTTAAGGACCTTCTCCAGGTCTATCTTCGGGAAATCCGGCTCCTCGAAAGAGTATGCAATGCTTGGAACCGGATGATCATTCTGGTGCGTCCTAACCTTGAACTTGCCAAAGTCGTAGAGCTCTCCAGGTGCAAGCTCATGTATTACAATTTCATAACCGAGGGTGAAATATCCTACGTTCAGGGCATTCGAGATCATCCTGAATGCCCCTCTGGGACCAAATATATTCAGAGGCCGTTCCCTTGAATTGAATGACATGCTCTGAATCAGTCCCAGCAGCCCGATGAAATGATCACCGTGGAAATGTGTTATGAAAACGTTGTCAATCTTCATGAATGAAAGCTGGCTCTTCATAATCTGCTTCTGAGTCCCTTCGCCGCAGTCGAGAAGGTTAAAAACATCATCTATCTGGAGGGCGATTGCTGGAAGGGATCTTCCAATTGCAGGCCATGAACCTCCTGTGCCAAGGAATGTTATCTTAACGTTTGATGCCAATTCCCTGGAGAATGGCATAACTCTTTATGGCTTTTCCCATGGCTGCAGAATATATGCCACGCTCAATTGCCTTGGGTATATCCTCTATGCATTTGACGAGGTTGAATGACCTGATCCTGCTCCAGTAATATATGTTGGCAGTCTTTCCCATTCCTTCAACATATCGCTTTACCGTATCTTTTAGCTCGACACCCTTATGATCAAAGTCCGGGAGCAATATCAACTCGTTCCTGCAGGCTGAAATCTCTTCAACCCTCTGAATAAGGCTCTTTCCCTGATTCAATGCATATATTTCTCCGGTGAAATCAAGTGACCTGAGACCAGAGACGTCGTTTCTCCCCTCAACTACAACCGGAACACTCTCGTTCCTTTCTGCAAGGAGATCCATGACTCTTATCAGGTCATCTATTGCCTGGGCCATAATGATGCTAACAAAGCAATATGCTTAAACATTTCCAAAAGTATGCGCGTGAGGTTACCTGTAGTGCACAAAAAGCCTGTGATCGCCTGAACCTGAAAGTATACCGAGCCTTACGCCAGCATCGAGCCATCCGTAGGAATAGTTGATGGCGGAGATGCAATTGATATAATCTTCTCTTACCATGAAGCTTTTGGCATCCGAATAATAGTCCCTGGCCATCCTGATAAAATCCTCGGCAATCGTGAATAAAGAGGAATCATCAGGAACCGCAATGCTGATCTTGAGAAGAGCCTCCTCTTCGAGCTTCAGGTATTTCTCTGCCCTGGCTTTCAGTTCACCATCAATCATCTGTATTTGCTGTAATCAAAAACCAGATCAATAAGCTTTTTCTCGGTTTTTGCGTCAATCACACCCTCGTCCTTCTTCTTGATTATGAAATCCTTTGCTTCCTTGGTACCCTTTTTAGCCGCAATGGAATAAACACTTCCCTTGATTGCTCCCCTGACGCTGTCCGGTAGGGTCTCTATGATCTTGGAGAGCAGGAACCTAAACTCCTCCTCCTTCCTCATGTCAAGTTTCTTTATCCTTTCTGATACCTGATCATACTGATTTCCTGAATTGCTGTTTGGTCCTCTTCTATATCCACCAGTTCTGTATTTTCTATACCCGGGCATTATAAGGATGAAAGGCGAGAAGGTTTATTTACATTTGCTATCGATTATGGCCATCATGGAACACCGGCAAATTCAGCTTCTAAGAATCTTGGACTCATTCCAGGCGTCAACCAAAACGCATTCGATAAAAAAATACCGGGTTGATAAAGCGGAGGAATTTAGCTTTTGACCGCAAATAATATTTATCTAACTTGGCGGGATTAGCTATCACGAATGCTGAATTTTGAGAGGGTCAAGATCAAGCATGAGGATCCGGAGCGGAGACTCAAAAGCTTCACGCTAGAACCAGTTATTGAATACACAGAAGGGGAAGGGACTGCAGAGGCCAGCAGATGCATAGGCTGCAACATATGCACACAGGCTTGTCCAGCAAGCCTCGATATTGGAGGGTATATCAAGAGCACTGCCGTAGGCGATCCTGCCGAAACGGTCAGAATAGTATTCGAGAATCTTCCATTTCCAGCAATCATAGGCAGGGTCTGCACGCACATGTGTGAGGATATATGCGTTCTTTATGACGACGGCGGACCAATTGCCATCAGGCACCTCAAGAGGTTTGCGGCAGACCAATTCCCGGACTACAGCCAGGTTGTTCACCTACCGAAAAGAAATTTCATAAACAAAAAGGTCGCCATCATTGGCGGAGGGCCAACTGGGCTCACACTTGCTTATTACCTTCTTATACAGGGGGTCCAGGTCGCAATTTATGAGAGCCTTCCGGTGCTCGGTGGGTTCATGAAAACAGGCATACCGAGATACAGGCTTCCGCAGGAAACACTGGACAAGGAGATTGGATTTATCACATCCCAGGGGGCTGAAGTGCACCTCAACACAAAGGTAGGCCGAGACGTTAAATTTGAGGACCTGATGGGCAAATATGATGCAGTCTATCTTGGAATAGGGAATCATGATCCAAGGATGACCGGGACTCCCGGAAGCAATACCTCAGGAGTGTATCATGCACTGAATTTCCTGCAGGATGTGAGCCTGGGCACGAAAATAGATGTCGGAAAGAACGTCGTTGTGATAGGCGGGGGCTTCACTGCAAATGACGCTTCAAGGACTTCAATGCGGCTGGGCGCAGAGCATGTATACATAATGTACAGGAGGCGTGAAATCGACAGGCCCGGGTATCCATCGATGAATGCCGAGGAGGAGATGGAGGAAACTGTTGAGGAGAAAGTCCAGTACATGTGGGAGGTAACTCCATTTGAGTACGTTTCCGAGAACGGCCATCTTGTTGGCGTCAAGTACTGGCAGAATGAGATGGTCATAGAGGCACATGGAAGAGCCAAGCCTGTGCCAAAGAAAGAGAAGGTTCTTTACATGGAGGCAGACACGGTAATCGAGGCAACAGGCCAGGAGCCTGATTTTTCCTTCATGGGCGATAACTATCTGAGACAACTCAGGCTGACGCCGCATGGAACCCCAATCATAGACGAGAAGGGAATGACCTCCATCAAGGGACTCTATTCTGGCGGCGACTGCACAAATGCGACAAGGGACCTTATAAGCGCCGTCAGGGATGCAGACAGGGCAACGCTTGGTATCCTTGAGCACCTCAACGTGATGGATCAGATAGCAGACGATAAATGGCTTCCCGTTCTTGATAGATGGAAAAAATATTCACCTACCGCCGGAAGGTCAAAGAAATAGGAAATGCTTATATCAAATATCAGGAAGAGATGAAATCGAAACCTGTGTAAGGAACAAGAACCTTCGGAACAGAAATCCCTCCGCTATCCTTTTCCTGGAAGTTTTCAGCAATTGCAACAAGCATCCTTGTTGTCGCAACCTCGGTGCTGTTAAGCGTATTCACTATCTGGTTTCCATTCTTTGTCCGGTACCTGATGTTCAGCGACCTTCCCTGGTAGTCTGTGTTATTCGATGCTGATACAATCTCCCTGAACTTTCCCTGGGCAGGGAACCAGGCCTCTATGTCATATTTCTTTGCATTCAGGACGCTCAACTCGCCGGAACATATGTTGACGACTCTGTAAGCAATGCCAAGGCTCGAGCAGAAATCCTCGGCATTTTTGAGGAGCTCCTCGAGGAAATCCCATGAATGCTCCGGTTTGCAGAACACGAACTGCTCAATCTTGTTAAACTGGTGGACCCTGAATATTCCCTTTGTGTCCTTCCCATGAGCCCCCGCTTCTTTCCTGAAGCATGGCGAAATTCCCGCGACCCTCAGCGGAAGATCGGATTCCTCAAGTATCTCATCCTTCAACATTGCTCCAATAGGATGCTCTGCAGTCGCTATCAGGAAAAGATCCTCTCCATCTATCTTGTACAGCGCATCCTTGAATGTCTCGAGATCAGTGACTGCATTCATTGAATCAAAATTTAGCATGAAAGGGGGCTCCACGATAGTGAATCCTCGTTCGGACAGGAAATCAACAGCATAGTTCATAAGGGCCATCTCCAGCTTCACCAGCCTGTTCTTGAGATAGTAGAACCTTGCACCGGCTGTCTTGCCCGCTCTTGCCATGTCAATGAGTCCAAGCTTCTCCAGCAGGTCAACATGGCTCACCGCTCTATCCTTTGTAACGGAGAAGGAAGATCCTGGCGGGGTATTCTGCCTGAAATAGCTGATATCATCTTCATGAACCACTGCACTCCCTGAATACCTGACTATTGCGTTGTTTTCATCACCCTTGCAGACAGGAACGGACGCATCTACAAGATTTGGGATTGAACGGACAACATCGTTTCTCTCCCTGTCAATGGATGCAAGCTCAAGTTCCATTTTATCTATGCTTTCGCCTACTTCCCTGACATCATTTTTCAGCGAAGAAACATCCTCCTTTGCCTTGATGAGACTTGCGATCTTCATGGAGATTTCGTTCTTCCTGTGCTTGAGTTCGTTGACAGACTTCAGCATCTGCCTCCATGATTCGTCGAGAGCAAAGAAACGATCCAATGGTTCAGGGTCCATGAATCTTTTCCTGCAGTTATCGTAAAACAGTTCCCTATGCTCCCTCAAGAGCTTAACGTCAATCATGCAACAGCTATTGGGAATTAATATTTTAGACTAACCTTGTTCCCATCCCCCAATTACGGTGTAAATTTTGGACCTAATCAGATTGTCGAAGGCGAATTCAAAAATGAGCTTTCTGTCGAGCTCCCACCATATCCGGCATATCTGAATTTTCCTACCTCTTTTGAGAAAATAGGCAGTGATAATCTCCATTACGACAAAGAGGAAAATGCCAAATATTCCCAGAACAAGGGATAGAAAAACTACTTCACATGCAAGAATGGATGCAGGGCTATAGCACCCATTGCTCCTGCCTTTACCATGCTTAATCTGCGCATGATGTAAAAGTATGCTAGAGATGATGCAGCCAGACCGGCAATGAATATAAGCGAGTACACTGTAAAGGCTCGCCGATAATAACGCCCATCACAGTAAGATGCAAGTGAAATCAAACCAATTTCAATTAATAAATGTATTCACAGAATGTAAGGGAGACAATTTTTTTAAATAATTGAGCTTTTCCTGCATCATTCGCTTTTACTCGATATCTTTTTGTATTTGGTGGAACCAGTCCAATTTAACTGAATGACCCATCACCAATAGAGTGAGGGTTTTTGGCAACCCTAACTTATTAAAACAATGTTCTCAGATTTTGCAGCTTCAGAATTCATTAAATATAAACTTTAACGCAAGTGACAGGTATCTCACTCTTGGGTAGCTTGAAAGCTTTCCCCTGAGCCCCTTATTTTTCCTTTCCAATTAGTTTACCTCCTTTTAAGATCCTAAAGAGTGTGCCAGTCCAAGCCGGAGTCCTCGTATGACTGTGGCTGGTAGCCTGCCCACTTCTGTATCCCTCTTGAATTTCTGTCTTCCAGCTCCACCCTGGGTGAGTTCCTGCTGGCCAGGTATGTACCGGAATAGATTCTCGTGTTGAAGGCCTCACTCAGTCCCTCCTCATTTTCCTTCAGTTCCGAATATACTCCGCCTGCATAACTGAATGATATCAACGTCAGGATTGAACTCGGAAGAATGAGCGTGAATGTCTGTATCAGACCATATCCGGTGTAAAGATCATTTATGACAGAGGAACTTGCGAACAACTTGCTCTGCGCAAGCGCGGCAACACCACTCTCTAGGTACCTGCCAACAAGGCCAAGCCCATTTGCGTTGAACGGTATAAGCAGGTATGTCAGCAGCACAAACACAGCTGTCGTTATGAGCGAAGCATGCAGCGCCTTGACCGGGTTCCCGGATTTCCTGCCAGATATGTATCCAGCAGCCGCAGGCCCTGCTATCGGGATCCACCAGAGAAGTATGGAAAACACCATTGAATAAAGCAAGCCCTTCTTAGTTGAATAGGCAAGAGATCTCTTCTTTGAATTGCTTCTGAGCGTTGAAGTAACGGCTCTGGTATTGGCACTTCGTATCTTCTCATCAAGGAAGCTTCTTTTGGTTATCATTATTGTCAGACAACATATTAGCAAAGGACTACTTAAGTTTTTCCATTTCTCATGGTGTTTTCCTGCTAAAGCTCAGGCTCCGTATTTTTTCAATCTGTCTGACAACTGAAGCATCATTGTCATCACTTCTCCACTAAGTAAATCAAAGCCAGAAGACCCACAATTCACTTCATCAAAGTGTCTGACACCATTCCTCCTCATCCCCTCCGTAGAGAAAAGAACCGGTACAGGATCCCCCGAGTGTTCCTTCGTAGTGCATGGAGTGCAGTGATCTCCGGTGACACATATTACGGCATCGTTTGATAATTCTATAACCTGGCCGATGGCATCATCAATCTTCTCGATGACGTCTCTCTTAAGCAGCGGATCACCGTCATGACCGGCGATGTCGGGTGCCTTGATGTTGACAAGCACAAAATCATGCGCTTCAAGCGCCCTTACCGCCGCCCTGACCTTGCCTCTGTAGTCCGTGTCAACCCTTCCGGTAGCACCCGGATGTTTCAGCAGGTGGAGTCCCGCAAGGTTTCCAATGCCTGTGATCAGCGGTATCCCGGCAAGGCATGCTCCATCCAGCCCATATCTTTTATTGAATGGTTCAAGTCTTGGAGTGATTCCAGCACCTCTGAGGAGAAGCTCATTCGCCGGCGGCTTTCCCCTCCTCTCCCGATCCCTGTTTTCCGGGCTTGTGTCAAGTATTTCCCTGATCCTGTCCAGGTATTCATTCAGGATTTCGGCTGTGTGCCCGACATCATCCGATAATGCTTTTATTTTCAAGGGAGCCTTCCCCTGTTCATGAGGATCGGAGTCGCTGATATTCGGTGAAAGGCCCTTTCCCCTCACAACCAGGGCGGCCCTGTGTTCCACACCTTCCCTGACAATGAACTGTGTACCATTCATCGTGAAAGATATCTTCTTTGCAAGCGAACCCGACTCCGGAATATCCCTTCCAGCTCTCCTGTCCACAATTACGCCCTCCTTGCTTCTCGTCGCAAAATTTGCCCTGAATGCAATATCTCCGGGTTCAGATATAATGCCAAGGCCCATCGCCTCGAATGGCCCTCTTCCCGTATACACGGTCTCGGGATCATACCCGAGCAGAGAGAGATGCGAAGTGTCGGAGCCGCAGACAAGTCCCTTCCTGACGGGATACATCAGGCCACCGAGCCCGGAGGAAACGAGTGCATTCAGGTTCGGCCTGAATGCAGCCTGCAATGGTGTTTCGCCATTCAACAGTGGGCTTGGTCTGTCTCCGAGCCCATCCAGTACAAACAGAAGAAGCTTTTTCATCATGTTAAATACAATTCTGGGTTTAAAGTTATTATTTCGCCTGCATTAAATAGCTGAACTTTAATAAGTTATATCTTATCCAGCGAACTTTTTAAATTGCCCTATTGCTTAGACCATAGACATGATCATAGGGGATTCTGAAACTGTCTCCTCCTACAAGAACCAGTGGGACCGTTTTTTTGATAAGTTTGGATACAGGGACAAGATAACCAAGCTCAGGGACTTCTATCCAGACCAGAAGTCGCTCAGCGTGCCATACCAGGAGATCGCCAACTTCGACAACGATTTTGCCACTTCTCTCAAGGACAACCCGGCAATATGCATTCGTGCCGGCGAGGATCTCATCAGGTCCTTCCTGGAATCAAGCAAGGACTTTGAATCAAAGAGGATCAACATACGCATTACAAACCTGCCCGAAAAGGACTTCAACATAGAGATACGGGACATAAGAAGCGACAGGATCGGAAAGCTGATCAGCGTGTCGGGAATAGTTCGAAAGAACACTGAGGTTCTCCCAAGAATCCAGCTTGCGGTATTCCAGTGCTCTAAATGTGCCAGCCTTACGGCCCTGGAGCAGAGTCGTGGGAAACTTGAGGAACCTTCGAAGTGCGAAGCCTGTGGCGAGGAGAGGCCGAAGGTCAGGTTCAAGCTGATGCCTGAACTCTGCGAGTTCGTCGACTACCAGAAAATAGAACTGCAGGAAAATCCGGAGACGATTGAGGGTGGTGCACAGCCCCAGCGGATATCGGTTGTCCTGGAGGATGACATAACCGGCTACATTTTTCCAGGAGACAGGATAACCATAGATGGAATATTGATGTCTGAGCAGAAGAGGGCCGGAAACCTTCTGCTGACTGAGTTCATAACGCATCTTTACGCGTTGAACTTCTCGAAGGAGACAAAGGAGATTGAAACGCTCAACATATCGCCGGAAGAGGAGGCACAGATCATCGAACTGTCCAAATCTGATAACGTCCTGGACAAGTTCACCAAATCAATTGCGCCCTCTATATATGGTCACGAGGACATAAAAAGAACACTTGCACTCCAGATGTTCGGCGGAATAAGGAAAATAATGAAGGATGGAACAAAGATCAGGGGTGACATACACATTCTTCTTGTTGGTGATCCCGGTACCGCCAAGTCGCAGTTACTCAGGTACATGGCCGATATTTCTCCGCGCGGGGTTCTGGCACTAGGCAAGGGTGCAAGTGCCGCCGGCCTCACTGCTGCAGCTGTCAGGGATGAATTCGGGGAAGGTCGCTGGACACTTGAAGCTGGCGTTCTCGTACTGGCTAACAACGGGCTGGCAGCTATCGATGAGCTGGACAAGATGGATCCTCAGGATACCGGTGCAATGCATGAGGCCATGGAACAGCAGTCGTTTGCTTACGATACCGTTATACGCCTCAAGGAAGGTTCGTCCGCAAAGATAGGCGAATTTGTCGATTTCATGATAGACAACAATCCTGACCTGGTAGAGGATGGAAAAGATTGCCAGATACTTGAAGTCAGGGAAAAGATCATGGTTCCCACATCCAATTTTGAAGGGTTGGGTTTTACCACCTTGCGACAGGTAAGCAGGCATAAAGCTCCACGAGAAATGATAAGGATTGATGTGGAAGACGGCTCATTTGTCGTGGTCACAGCCAATCATCCATTCTGGGTGGTCAAGAACGGTGCCCTAATGCTCGTGGACGCAGATCAGGTATCGGAATCTGACTACGTAATCTCGACGGAGAGCGGAAACGAGAATAATGAAGCGCTAGATTTCCTCGACAGCCTTGTCTCCGCAACCAGATCAAGGAGATGGTTCCGAGGCCACATCCTGAAGAGGATATCCGGGGTCTCCAGGGTTCCGTATTCACGCAACTGGGTCTATGATATTGCCGTTTCCGATAACAGCACGTTTGCAAACGGGGACATGGTTCTTCACAACTCCATCACGATATCAAAAGCGGGAATTATGGCAACACTGCGTTCAACCTGTTCCGTACTGGCTGCTGCAAACCCTACATTCGGCAAATATAACCCGAATCTTCCCCTCTCAGAGCAGACAAAGTTTCCTCTCCCTCTGCTCTCAAGGTTTGACGTCATATTCAAGCTCGTCGACAAGGTTTCGGATGACCTGGATTACAGGCTGGCGAATCACATCCTGAAAACGCACAAGGTTGGAGAGATATACAGGGGAATGGAGTCAAACGAGATAACCGACTACTCGATATCGGACGAGAACGACCTCATACCGCAGATAGAGAAGAACCTGATGAGGAAGTATGTTTCATACGCAAGAAGCAAGGTATTCCCCAGGCTTTCCGATCAGGCAATCGACCTGATCAGGAACGATTACGTGCGCACAAGGAAGAGAAGCACACCCGATACGACACCCATCACGCCCAGGCAACTTGAATCAATAATCAGGCTTTCAGAGGCATCCGCAAAGTCACGCCTTTCAGCCGTAGTCACAAGAGATGATGCCCTTCTCGCCATAGAGATTATAACAAACTATCTTGAAAATGTATCGAGCGTTGACGGAGTCATCGACACCAACATAATAATGACCGGAACAACTTCAAGGCAGAGAGGGGAACTGGAAAGCGTCTTCCTCATAATCAAGGAACTCCTGAAGGAGTCGAATTATGCGGAGGTATCGGACGTGATAGCGGAGGGGAAGCTGAGGGGCATGGACGAGAACAAGATCAGGGGCATAATCTCAAAGCTCAAGTCAGACGGCCAGATTTACGAGCCATTCGACAATAAGCTGAAGGTGGTATCCTGATGTATGCAATCGTCATGAAGCTCACTAAAATAGGAGACGAAAACCTGCTTGCAGCCACCGAGCTTCGGCTCCTGAACAAGACATTCAGGGAGAGGAACCTTCACATCACAGTGACAGACAACTTTTATGGCACAATGAGGGTGTCTATGGATGTTTTTAGGTCAGCCCTCCAGATCTGCACAATCGCAAACCTGGTTGGCAAGACCGTGACAGATGAGGCAATAAAGCTCGGATTGATAGATCCGGAGAACATTATAACCATAGACGGCGTTCCATACGCCCAGTATGCCAAGATAACGAACTGATGCAAATGGCGAGTGAAGAATATGTCAGGGAGGTATTTGGCAGCATACACAGCAAATACGATCTTATTGACAGCATCATAAGCTTCGGAATGGACGAATCTTGGCGCAACCTGATGATCAGGATGATTGATCATGACGGAATTAAGGATATCCTGGACTGCGGCGCAGGGACCGGCAAGCTGTCCCGCAAACTGATTGATCACTTCCCTCAATCGCATGTGACAGCACTTGACATTTCAGGCGAGATGCTATCCTTCATCCATGACAGGAGGATCAGGACCGTCACTGCTTCGGCCATGGCCTTGCCGTTCGAGGACAAAAGCTTTGACCTTGTTACTTCTGCCTTCCTGACAAGAAACGTTCCCGACAGGATGAAATATTTTTCCGAAGTCTACCGTGTGCTTCGCCCCGGCGGAACCTTCATCAATCTCGACATACACCTGCCAGAGAACCAGGTTCTGAGGGAACTGTTCTCAGTATATTTCTTGAAAATAGTTCCGGTGCTGGGTGACAGGATATCCCACTCGAGGTCATACACGTATCTTTCTGGCTCTGTCAGGAACTTTGTCCCTCCTGAAAAGCTATCTGGGGAGATTATTCGAGCCGGTTTCTCTCTCGCTAGCATGAGGATAAAGGCTATTGGCTCAATCTCAATAGGAAAATACATTCAACATTCTTAATGTTCAATAATATACACTAATGCTTATATATGCACATTAACTTCGGTATCCATGTATCAAACCAGGGAGCAGGACATCATACCGGAGTACTGGTACAACATTGTGCCGGATCTTCCCGAGCAACTTTCACCCCCCAAGGACAGTCAGCGTGACAAGTCATCGATTGAGATGCTGAACAGGATTCTTCCCAGGAAACTCCTCGAGCAGGAATTTTCCTTCAAGCGAAAGGAAAAGATACCAGACGAGGTGATGGAACTCTACCACCAGATAGGAAGACCGACGCCTCTTGTGCGTGCAATCAACCTGGAAAAAAAACTGGGATATTCCGGCAAGATATATTTCAAGTACGAGGGCGCCACGGTGACTGGATCCCACAAGATCAATACTGCTCTTCCACAGGCATTCTACGCCGCAAGCGAGGGTGTGCAGGAAGTAGTAACCGAAACTGGAGCGGGCCAGTGGGGAACAGCCACTGCCCTTGCAGCCTCCCTGAACGGAATGCGCAGCAAGGTTTTCATGGTGAGCACAAGCTTTTACCAGAAGCCGCTGAGGAAGCAGATCATGGAGATATACGGAGCCAAAGTCGTCCCCAGTCCGTCCAGCGAAACGGAATTTGGAAGAAAGACCCTCGGGGAGCGTGCGGATCACCCCGGTTCGCTTGGAATCGCCATAAGCGAGGCTGTTGAATACGCTCTCGATCATGAATACAAGTACATGCTGGGCAGCGTCATGAATTCCGTTATAACGCATCAGAGCGTTATTGGATTGGAGACCGCCAAGCAGCTGGAAATTGAAGGAGAAGAGGCAGACGTTATGATTGGATGCGTCGGGGGCGGCAGCAACTTCTCTGGTTTTGTTTTTCCCTTTATTGCAGGAAGGGCTGAAATGATAGCATCAACAGCAGAAGAGGTGCCGAAGCTCACGCACGGCAAGTTCGGATACGATTTCATAGATACGGCGGGAATACTGCCGCAACTGAAGATGTTCAGCCTGGGTGCAGGATTCATTCCTCCCGGGATATACGCAGGAGGGCTCAGGTACCACGGTGCAGCCCCGGCTCTCTCTATGCTGGTCCACAGCGGAAGAATCAAGGCGGAGGACGTTGGGGAGGACGAGGTTCTTCAAGCAATGCGCACCTTTGCCTCTACCCAGGGAATAATACCTGCACCGGAGTCCGGGCATGCAATTGCATCCGCGATCCGCTACGTCAGGCGGGATCCAAAGTCAAAGAAGAACATTATTGTCAACGTGAGTGGCCACGGGCTTCTAGATCTTTCAATATTCAGCAGGGGGGAGAAATGAGGCCCAGGCTCCTGATCTACCTGACACTGGGGTTTCCAGACAATAAATTCCTGGAGGAATTTGTTCTTTCCATCCCGGAGGGAACAGTCGACGGCCTCGAACTTGGGCTGCCATCATCCGATCCGAGATACGACGGCCCAAAGATCCGGTCAACTCATGGAGAAAAAAGCAGCTTCGATATTGATCAAATAGGTGGAATCATGCAGATTTGCAGGGATCAGGAGATCAGGGTGAACATATTGTCATATTATTCGGATATAGAGAAAGCAGGCGAAAGATTTCTCCAGGGGCTTTCAAGGCACACGGTGCATGAGATGATTGTTCCAGATCTCCTCATCGACTATACTGAGGAAGCTGATACATTTATCAACAGAATGAGGGAGGCAGGAATATCATACATACCATTCTTCAATGCCGCAACCCCGGACAGGGTGATTGAAAAATACCTTGAAATGACGGATTCATGGATATACTACGGCCTTCAGCCATCCACCGGCATCAACGTGCCCGTAAACATATCCGAAGTAGTCGAAAGAGCGCTTTCCCTGATAAATCAGAGAGACATAATTTTCGGTTTTGGGATTCGAAATGGAAGCGATGCCGCTGAGATAATAAGGGCAGGAGGTCATGGAATCGCAATCGGATCTGCCATAGTGGACGATATAAGGCGTCGCGACAGGGACGCGGCAGTATACAAAATAAGGGAATACAGGGAGGCGCTGGACAGTGCTGTATGATATTGAGATACTCATAGACGGAAGGGACCTGAATGAGCAGCATGCATATGACCTTATGAAAACCCTCATAGCGTCCGGCACAGACCTGGAGAAGACAGTCTTCCTCCTGGCGGTTCACATGAAGGGCATGATCGGCCAGGAGCTCACCGGATATGCAAATGCAGTCCGCTCGGAGGCGAAGATTGGCCCCATACCGGATACAAGCGATATCGTAGGAACTGGAGGAGACGGCATGCACACGATAAACGTGAGCACCGCGGCCTCGATACTGTGCGCAGGTATGGGAATCCGGATGGCCAAGCATGGAAACCGCGCCATAACGAGCCCGCAGGGTAGTGCCGACATTCTTGCGAGGATGAACTACAGGTTCGAGAAGAGCCAGGAAGAACTTGAGGATCATCTTCATGACACAAACTTTGCATTCATGCTCGCACCCTACTACAACGAGGCGTTCGCCAAGTTCTTTCCAGCCCGCAAAATGCTTACTTTCAAGACAGTCATGAACTACATGGGTCCAATCACCAACCCCGCCGATCCGGAGAGGCTTGTCATAGGCACGTCGGATCCTGCAACGTGTGATCTGTATGCCGACTACCTGTCAATCCGCAGGAAGAAGGGTTTCATCGTTAATGCATCGGATGGAATGGACGAGATTTCGCCCATCTCCAGGACGAGGGTCATCATGGTAGACGGAAGCAGGAGGGAACTCACTATTGATCCGAAGGAACTTGGTATTCCGTCAATGAAGTACGGCAACATAACGTTCCCAGACCCAGAAAGGAACAGGCAAATGCTTCAGGAAGGGCTCTTCGGCCTCGATGACCATGTTGCAGCATTCATAGCGCTGAACGCTTCGCCGGTCCTGGTCCTCAATGGTGCCGCATCATCGCTTGAAGAAGGTTACCGTCTTGCAATGAGGGAAATCAAGTCTGGCACAGGGCGAAAGTCGTTCAAGAGAATCTCGGGAGGCCTCGACAGGCTTGCATGATACATTGCTCAAAATCTGCGGCATTACAAAGGAGGATGATGGCCTGGCAGCCTACGGTCTTGGGGCCGACCTTATCGGCGTGGTGAGAGCACCCGGGTCACCGAGATATGCCTCTGATGCGACCATAAAGGCCCTCCATGCCATGAACGTACCTCTTGCCGGCGTATACACTCACAAGGAGGATATTGGCCCGGAGGCAGATTATCTGGATTATGTCCAGCTGCATTTCAAGCACAGTGCGGATATCATAAAATCGGTAAAGCAAGAGCACCATGTTCGTGTAATATCTGTGGCAATATCGACGGATAATGAGGTTGTGCACAAACTGTCAGAATACCATGCCGGAGGAGCCGATATAATCCTGATAGAGTTTGCAAACGGTTTCCGGCGCGAAATGGAAAAGGCAAAGTCGCTTCGCAAAAATTTCAGGTTTGGTGCAGCAGGATCGATCCAGCATGAAGACCTCCCTTCGATCAGGGAACTTGATCTCGCAATGATTGATGTCAGCAGGTCCCTTGAATCATCCCCTGGCGTCAAGGACAGAGAGAAGATGAAATCATTTATAGAGGAGGCGCTCAACTAGATGCTTCTTACTGAACTGGAAAACTCCTTCAGCAAATATAGAAATGCATTCTATTTCTGCAAGTTTGACCGCAGTAACATGATCTCCGGAAGTGAGACACTTATGTTTGGCAATCGCGATCCCATAAACGAATTCACCGATACGGGAAGATTCTTTGAGAGGATCGCCTCAATGACTGCGCAGAAAGGAACAATTTTACCACTGCTGATACCATTTGATTTCGTGTCTTCGATATACGCTGATATCAAGGTTCATCGGTCCAGTCTTCCGCTTCTCCAGACATTTGAACCGAGCGTCACCAAGCATGGCGGCATGACAAGGCCAGATTCACCTGTGCCAGCGAAGGAGAGCATACCCTTCTCGGATAGCAGCATGGAGGGAAAGGTCTCTGGTGCGATAAGGCGAATAAGAAGCGGAGAACTTCTCCAGGTCGTACTTTCGATGAAGTTTCCGGTCGACGACGTGGATCCGGTAGAATCGCTGAAACGCTTTGTACTGAAGGACTCTTCGCTCTACGCTTTTCTATACAAGACAGACAATCTCATGATTGTGGGAAGCTCCCCGGAGAACCTGGTAACGAGGAGGGGCAGCGAGCTAGAAATATTCCCGATAGCGGGCACAAGGAAGCGTTCCCGCAACGCATCGGAGGATGAGGTCCTTGGATCCGAGCTACTCAAGTCCGAGAAAGACAAGCTTGAGCACCGGATGCTTGTTGATCTCGCGCGAAACGACCTCGGGAAGGTGTCTGAGGCAGGAAGCGTCAGGGTTACGGATTCCATGGACCTGAGGAAATATTCCTCCGTGCAGCATCTTGTCAGCCGGGTGAGTTCATCTCTTCTGGCAGGCAGATCCGATATTGACATCATAAAATCTGTCTTTCCTGCCGGCACTGTATCCGGTGCTCCCAAGAAGAGGGCATTGCAGATCATAGGTGAATACGAACAAGCTCCCAGAGGGGCGTATTCGGGAGCCATCGGCATTATCGGCAGTGACGACCTGGATCTGGCCCTTCTAATAAGGAGCATTTTTTCGTACTCCGGGAGGAATGAAACGCAGGCCGGTGCAGGCATCGTAAAAGATTCAGATCCGGGAAAGGAGGTACAGGAAATGTTTGACAAATCCCTTACTGTCATGGGAGGTGCAGTGCATGCAAGTCCTGATAATTGACAATTACGATTCGTTTGTTTTTAACATAAAACAGGCGGTAGAGAAGCTGGGGCATTCTGCCCGACTAGTGGAGAACGACCGGGTTACGACCTCCGACATCCATGAAGCGGACAGGATCATAATATCGCCCGGCCCCGGGAACCCCTTGCTCGAAGGAGATCGCGGCTTGACCGACAGGGTTCTCAAGCTTGGTGAACACAAGGTACTGGGCATATGCTTCGGGCACCAGCTGCTTGGAATGATGCTTGGTTGTAACATAAGAATTGCAGACAGGATAATGCATGGCGAGATAGATCACATAAAGCATGAGACATCCCCGTTATACAGTGGCATTCCGGATGTGTTCGAAGCGGTGCGCTACCATTCGCTGGTGATAGATCCGTGCGAACGCGTTATTGTTGATGCCGTATCGCTTTCAGATGGATCAATTATGGGATTCCACACCCCTGATATGAACGTATTCGGCATACAGTACCATCCCGAGAGCTTTTACACGCGCGAAGGAGAAGCAATAATCAGAAATTTCCTGGAGGCCTGAAATGTCGGTTGTACAAAGGATTTACGGTGAAAACGAAAGCAGGATATATGTGAAGGAGAACAGGAGGACCAGGAATACCATTAGCCTGCGTAAGTCGCTGGCCGACAGGCGGAGATCAGGAATCACCCCTGTTATCGGCGAATTCAAGCGATCCTCACCCTCTGGCTTCCGGATACCTGAAGGGGTCTCACCTGCTGCTTACTTCAAGAGGCTGGCTGAAATGCAGGTCGCTGGGATAAGCGTCCTGACGGAGCCAAGGCATTTCCTCGGATCATACGAGGATCTTGTGGAGGCACAGTCAATTGGACTGCCAGTTCTTGCCAAGGACTTCATTTCAAACGAGCGGATGATAACGAGTTCATATAATTCCGGAGCGGATGCAGTGCTGCTTATCGCTGACTTTCTGTCCAGGGAGAACCTGCGGAACCTCGTTGACTTTGCAAGCGGGCTAGGAATGGAATCGCTTGTCGAGTTTCATGACCCGCAGTTCCTGGTGAACTATGAGCCATGCGATTCATGCCTGCTGGGATACAACAGGCGTAACCTGATAACGATGAAGATCGAGGACAATACTATGCAGATACTGGCACTGCTTACAGATATTCCAGGTCCAAAAATACTGGAGAGCGGGCTGAAGTATGGATCGATTGATCCATTCCTGGAAGAGCGGTTTGACGGCTTCCTGATCGGAACATCACTCCTCGAGGCAAAGGAGGGGAGCATATGAGGTTCTCATTCGACATAACGGATGATCTCCATTTCGAGGAGGGAAAGTTCCTCATGATAGCAGGTCCCTGCGCTGTCGAGGATGCTGAGCAGACCATAAGCACTGCAAAGTTCATCAAGAAACTGGGAATTCCTGTGCTTCGTGGAGGGGCATTCAAGCCGCGCACCAGCCCAGATTCCTTCCAGGGTCTCGGCCTAAGCGGACTTGAAATCCTGAAGCAGGCAAAGGAGGAGACAGGGCTTGCAGTGGTAACTGAGCTGATGGATACAGCTGACCTGAAGCAACTCCTGGGCGTGAGCGACATTGTGCAGATAGGATCACGCAATTGCCAGAATTTTCCCATGCTCAGGAAGGTCGGAAAGGCAGGGAAGCCTGTTCTCCTGAAGAGAGGCTTTGGCAATACAATCGATGAATTCCTGAACGCAGCAAAATACATCACCCGGGAGGGAAACAACAAGGTGATTCTCGTGGAGAGGGGAATCAGGACATTCGAGACATCAACGAGGTTCACCCTCGAAATTTCGGCTGTTCCCGTAATACAGGAGCGTGTCGATCTTCCCGTGATTGTGGATCCGAGCCACCCTGCGGGCATTGCCAGATATGTTGCGCCCCTTTCGCGCGCCTCTGTCGCCGTTGGTTCTGACGGCCTGATGGTTGAGGTGCATCCAGATCCCCCAAGGGCAAAGAGCGACAGCCAGCAGCAGCTTGACTTCACTCAGTACCAGTCGCTGAAGGAAGATATAGACAGGCTGCTTCCTGTATGCAACCGCACATATCTCTAGCCCTTATTTGTCGCATTCGCAGATGCGATACGCCAAAATATTAATCATAAATGAAAATAACCAGGCATGTCGCAAACACGAATATTATCAACACTTGGTCCCGCATCAGACAATAGGGAGACACTAATGGAGATGGCCAGGAACGGCCTCTCGGGCGTGAGGATAAACACCGCTCATGCCGATTTTTCTTACATATCAAAAGTCAAGGATCTTGTCGATTATGTCAATTCAAACCTGAAAACATTTCTTTCAATCCAGGTCGATCTCAAGGGACCTGAACTGAGGGTCGGAGACCTCTCTCAACCTGTCCAGATAAAGGAGGGCAGCACATATGCGCTTTCCGAGAGCGGAATTCCCGTCAACAGGACATCCTTCTTCACCTCCCTTAAGAAGGGGGATTCGCTCGTCATACAGGACGGAAAGTATCAGTTCACCGTCATGGAAGCATCGGCGTCCGCAGTCAAGGTTAAGGCAATTAACTCGGGCCAGATCAAATCCCGGGCCAGGATAAATGTCCCAGGCGTGAAGATTGAAATGGGAACACTCACGGAAAGGGACCTCAAGTTCATTGATGCAGGGACAAAGAGCGACGTTGATTTCTATGCACTGTCATTTGTGCAGTCCAGGGAGGATATGTGGAAACTCCAGGACAGTATCAGTGCTGCAGGCGGCATGGCAAAGACTGTTTCCAAGATAGAGACAAAGAGCGGATATGCCGAGATAGCCGCAATCGCTCACAGTTCCGACATGGTCATGGTTGCCCGCGGTGACCTCGGTGTAGAACTGCCGATCAGCGAGGTCGCAGTGGCACAGAAGAGGATAATCTGCGAGACACACAGGGAGGGAATTCCTGCCATAGTGGCGACGCAGATGCTGGAATCAATGGTACAGAATGATGTCCCGACAAGGGCGGAAGTATCTGACGTCACGAACGCAATATTCGACAACGCCGACGTGGTGATGACGTCAGAGGAGACAGCTATCGGTAAATATCCGGCCCTGGCAGTTAACTATTTGAGGGAAATATCTGAATACGCCGAGAAGGCGGTCAAGAACCTTCCCGAGCCAGACCAGTTCCTTGGAAACCAGATCGCGTACTCGGTATGCAAGGCCGCGAAGGTCATGGCTGACAAGCTATCTGCGGAACACATCGTCGTATTCACGAAGAGCGGCAGCACTGCGAGAATGATGTCCTCGCTTCGCCCGCAAGCGGAGATTGTCGCAGTTGTTACCTCGGATTCGCTCGCCAGGAAGCTTTTCATGGTGCGCGGTGTCAAGGTTGCCCTGCTGCCGAAGGATCTCGAAAAGAGCGTCGGCGTTATTGAGGCATTCAAGCACATTGAGCCTCTTGGTCTATTCAAGGCTGGCGAGGACGTTGTCGTTGCTTCCGGAGCACCGTACTTCCTCTTTGGCGGGACAAACGACGTTCGCGTTGTCAGCATAGGCGAGTTCATTGGCAGGGGATACCCGGAAGGCGAGAGCGTGAAGGGCAGATGCAAGTTCGAGGCTGGCGACAAGGGCGAGATACTGTTTTCCGACAGCATACCGGAAAGCGTTGGTGCAGGCACAAAAGTTGTCATAACAACGAAGTTCCTGACCGCATCGAGAAGGGCAAGCCTCAAGGATCAAGGCATTTCCTCCATCGTACTGACACAGGTGGCAAGAGCTCCAAGGAAGAACGAGATGCTCTCTGTAAACTGCCAGACAGGCGTTATAACATCGCTGGAATCAGTGAATTAGATCGTCGCGTACCGTGTTGATAGAGAGTGGCTTCCCTGAGTAGTCTATATACACGTTCTTTATCTTGAGGTACTCCTCAATTCCATACTGGCTGCCTTCCCCGCTCTGGCCCGTCATCCTGAATCCAGTGTGATAGCCCTGGGACGCTTCCGGGCCGGGCATGTTTACATATATCTCGCCAAACCGGACACGTTCTGTTGCCCTCATTGCCGTTGTAACATCGTTAGTGAAGAGGTAAGATGCAAGACCATACCTTGAATCGTTTGCTAGTTCAAACGCAGTCTCGAGATCCCCGACCTTCATAACGCCCGTTATGGGACCGAAAACCTCATTCTGGAAAAGCGAAGCCTTCTGGTCTTTCTCTTCCAGCACGGTAGGCAGGTAGAAATAACCTGACGCTAACTTGCCTGAAAGTTTTGGCCTGCTTCCGCCAGCCAGTACCTTCGCTCCGTCATCCTTTGCCGTCTCTACGACTTTTTCCATTCCCGTAAGCGCAGATGCATTGATCAGTGGACCCATGTCTGCGGTCTCTGGATCTCCGACCCTGATTGATGATGTTGCAGACGCGAATTTCTGAACGAAGCTATCGTAAATGTCCTCATGGACATATACGCGCTCCGCTGCTATACAGGACTGGCCTGCGTTCCAGAACTTTGCCCAGAGCAATGTCTTAAGTGCGTTCTTGATGTCCGCATCCTTCCAGACGATAAAAGGTGCCTTGCCACCAAGCTCCAGTATAAGCTTGGCCATGTTTGCGCTCGCTTTTTCCATTATGCGCTGCCCCGTCTCTGTAGATCCTGTCATCGTGATCACGGAAACCTTTTTGTGTGCCACCATATAATCGCCGATTTCTGATCCCTTGCCTGTTATGAAATTCAGGACACCTTTGGGCAGACCAGCCTCAACGAATTTCCTGGTAATCCATTCAGCGGAATGCGGCGTGTCTGAACTTGGCTTCAGCACAACAGTGTTTCCGGTCAATAAAGCAGGTGCAAGTTTCCTGGCGACCATGGCTGCAGGAAAATTCCATGGTGTCAGTGCAAGCACGACTCCACGGGGCACCTTGTACTGGAAAATTTTTCTGTCGAAATTCTCGCCTTCTGCAACGTTTCCGGTCAGCTTTCTTTCAAAGCCAGCGTAATAGGTCATCTGATCAAGGACGCCATCAACCTCCCCTGCTGCCTCAATGCGGCGTTTTCCGTTCTCTGCAACAAGTATGTCCTCAAGCTCCTTCCTCTTTGCTGTTATAAGGTCCGCGGCCTTCAGTATTAACCTGGCACGTTCCTTTGATCCAAGCTCATACCATGGCCAGAATGCAGTCTCTGCAGCGTCGTAAGCGTTATCAACTTCCTTGCGGTCAGCAGACGGAATCTTTTCGAGCATTTCCCCGGTGGACGGATTCATCTTTTCAGTATATTTACCACTCTCGGGGTCTTTCCAACTTCCATCTATTAACAGTTTCATGACCTAACTATTGCTTCATTGGTTAAGACTTTTTATATCTGGAAATGTAAAATGGTTTTTGCGTTTGAAATCGTGAATTAAAGAAGACCTTTTAATTTTTCATACTGTTCCGGCGTGATCTCGCCACGTACGAGCCTCATCTTCAGTTCATTCAATGGGTCCTGCTGTCCGGCA
>JAMCPG010000034.1 GCA_023379845.1 Thermoplasmatota archaeon | reverse complement strand
TGACAATATTAAATATCTGGCTCGGTAGATTATCGGCCTGAAGCTCAGAAAGGGCAACTGAAATTGCGTTTGTGCTTGTTCCGCTTGTAATGTTCACGTAAGGAGCATTGTATCCCTGTGTCATGTATTCGTTATACATGTAATATGAGTCAAGATTTATGTTTATACCATTCACGCCTTTAACCGAAATCTGGCTGTTAGTAAACAAGAGTCCAGGAACGCTGGCCAACGCTCCTTCATTAGGGTCTGAGAAATGTCCAGAGACACTGGATTTTATTGAACTGAAGCCGTTAAGATAGTTGTAGAGTTCCCATGAGTCACCTGCTCCGTAAGGGCAGCCTACCCATGTTACGAAGTAAATGTTTACGCTATTTGACGGAGCGTAGTCAGAAGAATTCACTTTGTAATAGGTTCCGAAGTCAGAAAAAGGGACATTAGCGGGAAGCTGGTACGCACCATTTGAAGTAGGGAGATGAACAAGATTGAAGGCAAAGACAGCTATTATCACTATTACCACAATTACAACCGCTACAACCTTAAGATGTTTCTTAAGCATAGCAATTGGGTAAGGTGGGGCATTCTTCTTTTCTTCCTCTATCTTTTGAGCCTTGATCTGTGCTTTTTTGTTACTTCGCCTACTCATTTCGCACTACCTATAAAAATTCAAGTTATAATCTTTTCTTTATGCCAATTTCTGATTGAACAGAAAATAAGAAATACGAAACTGCCAATGCGAATTGATACAGTAGGATAAAAAGAACCCTGCATTGATCCCAGACGCTGAACAGTTTGACAATTAAGACCTTCTCATCAGGTTTTAGAAGAGGGCCGGGACCGGGAATTGAACCCGGGTCCGGGGATCCACAGTCCCCAAGGATATCCACTACCCCATCCCGGCCATGCAGAGACGGAATATTGGCAAGCTTAATTAGGTTTTTTCGCCCTTGATCTTGACCTTTGAGCCAACAATCAATGCTTCCATGTCACGGGATGGATACTTATGATGTGCATATATCCTGGGTACGCTGATCAGGACCCTTGCTTGGAAAAAAATTTCTCCAATATCGCTGTACTGCCTTTCAACGAATTCCCTTGTCTTCATGTTGTGAATTGAATATATAACTGAACCACATCTTGCGGCTGTTTTGATAAACGGTAGGTCCGCATGTCTCCTGACGGATCCGAACGGTGGATTCATTAGTACCGTGTCAACATGCGTATCGAATGCACTAACGTCTGATCGGTAAACTGTTACTGGGAGGCCACTGCAATTTGCTTCACAGAGATCCGTCATTGCTTTATCCGAATCCAGGGCATAAACATGCTTCGCGCCCATAATGGAGGCGCCGAAAGCAAGCAAACCATTTCCGCATCCGAGGTCAGCTACAGTTTTTCCTTCAATGTCACCGTTCTGAAATGCCTGATAAACAAGCATTGATGCAACATGGGGATCTGTCAAATACTGCTCCAGATCATTATTGTATTCAGACGGATAAGCCAGTTTCTGTAAAAGTATCTCCAGTTTCTTCCTGCCGGGGTATTCCTTATTGGTGATTCTCGACACTGAGATCTACAATTTCCTTTGCCTTCTTCATGGACTCAATGCTATCCATCCCACGTTGCATGAAAATCTTCTGTATCTTGCGCATTGCACGTTGTCTCTTCCAGGTACCGTGCTCATGTGTTGCCATCACAACATAGGCCGCTATTTCTCTGTCTACGTTTATGCCAAAGCGCTCTCGCAGCTTTATCTGCCAGACTGGAATAAGAACACTTGGCAACTCTCTCAGAGATTCAGAAGCTCTCTTCTCCCTGATGGTTTCCTGCAGATTCTTGCCCTTCTGATCCTTGTCTGTCATTATCATTGTAGTGTATGGTACTTTATAATCCTTTTTGATTTTCACGCATTCTGCATTGATTATAAAAAATGATTTCATAAGATACAAGAATTCCTTGTCTTTCAGGAATTAAAAGTTAAGAATGTGTATGCATGGATTTATGGAGGGTTAAAAGAATTGCTTTAGCTGTGTGAAGACGGTTCTCTGCCTGCTGGAAAACGATGCTTCTGGGCCCATCTATCACGGATGCAGATACTTCCAGACCACGGTGGGCCGGAAGGCAATGCATGAAGATAGCTGATTTCTTTGCCTTTGACATAAGTGAGTCATTCACCTGGAAACCGGAAAACTGCCTTTCCTTCTCCTTCTTTTCGGCTTCCTCACCCATTGAAACCCACACATCTGTATATACCGCATCCGCGTTTTCCGCGGCTTCCATAGGGTCGTCCAGTATCTCTACCTTGGATCCATTTTTCTTGGCCAGTTCGTTTGCCCTCTGCACAATAGATGAATCAGGCTTATGTCCATGAGGGGCTCCTACGCTGACATCGACTCCAAGGATTGAAGCACCGGCTATGAGGGAATTGGCCATATTGTTTCCATCGCCAACATATGCAAGTTTCAAGCCTTTCAGCTTTCCGAACTTTTCCTTCATAGTCATAAAATCCGCAACGATTTGAACCGGGTGTTCCTTATTGTCAAGTGCATTTATTACTGGAACGGAAGCATTCCTCGCAAGCTCAGCCACGTTCTCGCTGCTATATGCCCTGTAAGATATGAAGTCAACAAAACCGGAGAGGACTCTCGCTGTATCCGCTACCGTCTCTCCCCTTCCTACCTGCATATCGTTTGGGTTGAGGTAAATTGCATGTCCCCCGAGCTGTTCAATGGCAGTCTCAAGCGACACTCTTGTCCTTGTGCTCTGTTTTTCAAAGATCATTCCAAGGATATGCCTTGCGAGAACAGGTTCATAATCATACCGCCTCTTCTTGAGGTTGATCGAAAGATCAATGATCTGTTCAAGATCGTCCTTCATGTCAAATGCAGAGAGCAAATCTCTTTTCATGTTCTTCACCGAAGGAGTCCAGGGACATCGTCGGGATAACCGGCAACTTTAACTCCGGCCTCGGAGAATGCCTTTATCTTGGATTCAGCAGTACCGACGCCGCGTTCTATTATTGCTCCGGCATGTCCCATTCTCTTTCCTTTCGGGGCACTTCTGCCGGTTATGTATGCGACAACCTTCTTTGTCTTGTCACCATGCTCGACTATATACTTGGCAGCCTTTTCTTCATTGTTACCACCAATCTCTCCCACGAGGACAATTCTCTTTGTAGCAGGGTCTTCATAGAAAAGCTTCAGTGCATCTATAAAAGTCATCCCAACTACTGGATCTCCTCCCAGTCCAACAACCGTTGTTTCTCCGAGTCCACTCTGGGTTATGGCGTTAACGATCTCGTACGTGAGCGTTCCGCTTCTTGAGGCTACGGCAACATCTCCCTTCCTGAAAATCTGGTTTGGCATAATGCCGATCTTGCATACGCCGGGCCTTGTAGCTCCGGGGCCGTTTGGCCCAAGAAGCCTGATTCCGCGAACCCTAGTCTGGTGGAATATCTCAAGAGTATCATGGAATGGCACATGTTCCGTCAGAATATAGATGAGCTTGATCCCCGCATCAATAGCCTCATATGCTGCGTCCTTGACATAAGGTGCAGGCACGGAAATCATTGTGGCATTAGCGCCGGTGCTCATGGCGTCCATCACGCTGTCGAATACTGGAATTCCGTTATGCTGCGTACCCTTCTTGCCAGGAGAAACACCTGCAACAACCTTGGTGCCGAATTTTATCATTTCACCTGCATGGAATGATCCCTGGTGACCTGTAATCCCTTGAACTACTACCTTAGTGTTTTCGTCGATTATATATGCCATTATTTCACCTTCACGTAACTTACAACCTTCTCAATTGCCTTCATCATTTCTGAAAAGGCATCTATTCCATTATCAGTAAGTATTTTCCTGCCTTCATCTTCCCTTACACCGCTGAGCCTGACAACCATTGGCTGCTTGATGTTGTATGTCTTCTTCGCCTCAACTATGCCGGCTGCAACCGTGTCGCATTTCGTAACGCCACCAAAGATGTTCACCAGTATCGCTTCTGGCTTTGCCTTCAGTACAAGATCGAACGCATTAACAACGATTTCCGTAGAGTCAGTTCCCCCCAAATCGAGGAAGTTCCTGGGTTTACCGTTATGAAGCGTAAGCGCATCCAGCGTGGCCATTGTGAGGCCTGCACCATTTGCAATCACGCCTATCTTACCATCCAGTTCTACAAATGCATATCCCTTCTCGTTCGCTTCTCTTTCAAGTGGTGTTTTCTCTGGGTCCTCATTATTGAGATCCTTGTGCCTGAAGAGTGAATCATTATCCACGACAACCTTTGAGTCCGCTGCAACAAGTTTTCCATCGCCGGTCTGCACAAGAGGGTTTATCTCCACAAGTTCGCAGTCATATTCTATGAAAAGCCGGTACATCTGTTGCAATATCTTGGAGAACTGTGCAGCAAGGTCCTTGTCAAATCCCATGAAGGAGCCAGCTTCCTTTCCCAGGAAGGTTGAATAACCAAGGAGTGGATCGATATTCTTCCTGAAAATCTTGTCGTCCGGAACTGTTTCTATCTCAACACCGCCACTTGGGCTGGCGATCATAACTGGAGCCCTGTCTGCCCTGTTGAGAGCGATACTCACGTAATATTCCTTTTTAATGTCCAACATCTGTTCAACCAGTAACTGTTTCACAGTGTAATCCCGAATCTTAGACCCAAGGAGTTCGTTAACCGCAGGAGCCAATTCCTCTGCTTTCCTTGCAAATTTTATTCCACCGGATTTCCCCCTTCCTCCAAGGAGAATCTGCGACTTGACTACGACCGGATGCTCGAATTTCTTCAACTTATCCTTGTTATCAACAACGTACCCGTCTGGTATGGGTATGCCGTATCGGCTAAAAAGCTGCTTTCCCTGGTATTCGTATAAATTCAATAAATCACCGGGCGGATATACTAGGAAAGCATAATAATCTTACCAGAACTAGAAAGAAACCCTAAATATAGGTTTAAAAAAATAGAAAAAAGGGTAATTTGGAAAAAAGGTGAAAACGTTTCGTGGCGATCAGTACGGTGGCATTCCACCCATGCCGCCCATGCCACCTGGAGCTCCGCCAGGAGATTCTCCACCGCTGGTCTTTTTGCTGGCGATTACGTCATCTATTCTAAGAATCATGGTAGCAACCTCAAGCGCGCCCTCGAATGCGTGCTGCTTGACCCTTAGCGGATCATAAACACCGCGTTTTATTGAGTCGCTGACCTTGTTCTCAAGCACATCTATGCCGTAGTTCTTGTTTCCCTTTTCATGTTCAGACTTTAGCTGGATGAGAGTGTTTATCGGATCCATACCAGCATTCTCGGCCAGTGTCCTCGGTATAACCTCAAGGGCCCTTGCGAAAGCTTCTATTGCCAGTTGTTCCCTTCCACCGACCTTGTTTGCGAACGACCTGACTTTCATTGCAAGCTCGGCTTCTATGGCTCCTCCTCCGGGAAGTACCTTCGAATCCTCCTTGGTGATTGCAACCACCCTGATGGCATCGTTAAGGCTTCTCTCTATCTCGGAGACAACGTGCTCAGTCGACCCTCTTATTAATATGCTAACTGCCTTTGGGTTTGCGCATCCTGTTACAAATGTCATCCGGTCGTCGCCTATCTTGCGTTCTTCAACCTGATCGGCTTTTCCAAGAGCCTTCTCGGTAAGATCATCGAGATTTGTTACTATCTTTGCGCCGGTAGCCTTGGCAAGTTTTTCCATGTCGCTCTTTTTGACGCGCCTGACAGCGTATATTCCCTCTTTTGCAAGATAATGCTGTGCGAGGTCATCAATTCCCTTCTGGGACATCAATACATTTGCCTTGCTTTTCTTCACCTTTTCCACCATCTCCTTGAATGTTTCTGATTCCTGGTCCAAAAAGTCATGAATTCTTGATGGATCTGTGATCTGTACCTTCGCCTCGATCTCGGTTTTCTTTATTTCTAGTGCAGAATCAACAAGGGCAATCTTCGCGTTCTTTACTACAGATGGCATCTTCGGATGTACTCTTTCCTTATCAATTACGAGTCCATTGATAAGCTGGGTGTCGCTGGTGCTTCCACCGTTTTTCTTGTCAACCTTGATATTTGAAGCATCGACAGTGAATTTTCCGCTCCTCTCTTCAGCAACTAGATCAACCGCCTTGACAACAAGTTCGGCAAGCATTTCGTTAGAGAAGTCAGCATTTTTTCCTGAAAGTGCGGTTTCAGCGACCTTCATGAGAGATTTATCATCTTTCGCACTGATTGCCAACTGTTCAAGGTACTTCTTGACCTCATTCATGGCAAGCCTGTAACCATTTGTAATTACAGTAGAATGTACCCCCTGATCGAGAAGAGACTCGGCCTGCTTCAAAAATTCACCTGCAAGCACTACTGCGCTCGTGGTTCCATCTCCGACCGATACATCCTGGGCCTTTGCTACCTCAACTATCATCTTTGCGGTTGGATGATCCACATCCATTTCCTTTAAAACAGTTGCTCCATCATTTGATATGACGATGTCACCGATGGAATCAACCAGCATCTTATCCATTCCCTTTGGTCCAAGCGTTGTCCGAATAGCGTCTGCAATGGCTTTTGCAGCCTCAATGTTGGACTTCTGGGCGTTTTTTCCCTGTTCTCTCTGCGTTCCCTCTTTCAATATTAGAATAGGCATTTGTCCTGAAAGCATTTGTTTAGCACCTCATTTTCTACCACATAAATATGTTCTTCAATATAAACATTTTGACTCAATTCCATGAGCAGTTACGCAATTGCTGATTCAAAGACACATTAAAAACTGGACGAATCGTGCTGGCAGTTTTTATAAACCTTTAATTCTGTTGCTTTGGCATTTTTAAAACTTATGACAGAAAAATGGAGAATAAATTAAGTATTCATAGAACGTAATGATACACGTATATGTTCATAAGCGAGGTAAACTTCTTCTTGAACCGCATCTGTGCGATATCGTTCACCGATAGCGATAAATTGCTCGCCCTTAGTGCAAAGCACGGCTTTTCTGGAATAGCAAAATTCAGAATGAATGGCAAGTCGGGATTCTCAATAACCAATATACCAAAGAGTCAGGGGATACCAGTGGCTGCAATCAAAGGATTCGCAGAGCTTGGCCTGGTTGAGACTGATTCGGCATTCAAGGGCAAGTGGGATGTCGTAGACGAGTCCACTCTTGCCTTGTTCCAGAATCTTCTATCCATTCCTTCTGTTGTTATAGATACAGTTCTTATCTCTAAAGGCAGGCGAACAATAATATTCAGGTTCCATGACACTGATTTGATTAAGATATCCTCACTTCTTAACTTACCTTCGAAGCTGAAAAATTTTTCGATAGACTTCCTGGTAGAGAACAAGGATAAGAAATACTTCATAAATCACATTCCATCAACGGTGGCACTGAAGTATTATGAACTCATTACATCAGTCCCGCCATCATCCATGAACCTCATGGGAGACTATGTTATCGCTACATTCGGTAATAACTGGTTTCGGGAGGTGAAATACCTTCTTGAAGATGAAATTCACGCAGTTTATTACGAAAAGAGCAACCTGATAGGAAGATCTGGACAGCTGAAGGATATTTCACCTTCTGAAAAAATTTACGAAATGACATTCCAGAACCCAATAATAACATACGTCTTTGGAGAAACAACGAAGAAGATGATATCGATTCTAGGCATGCAGCAGAGGATGGTAGGCAAGAACTTCCTTATCGGTATGATAATACCCGAATCCGTTGAAAGTGAACTTCAGGAAATACTTGCAGATCTTGCGGTCAGGTTCAACGAATGGAAACCAATAATTTCATCGGTTTCACGCTTGGAAGAGGCTATTTCAGGCTAGTTTTTTCTCCTTCCTGAACTCTGAAAATATCCTGCCCAACGGGTATTCTCCTGCATCTACAAACTTTGCTATCAATGCAATGCTGGGGTGCACCTTACTAACTTCCTCATGCATCTTGACAGCTATCTTGCGAAGGTCATAATGTGCCTGGGGGGTGGATCGAAGTTCTGTGAAATGAACGAGCTCTCTCATGTTTACGACCATATATATAGGGTATCTGAATGCATATGGAACACAATATTGGGCAACCTCAGATCCATAGGAAGCTCGCAAATTTTCCCATAAAGACACGGAACGTTTCATGACATCGTTGAATTCTGACAGCATATCCAAATTATTTGCTATTATTTCTGGAACATCATAACCTGCACTTGTGGAGAGTCTTCCTCTTATTATTGTCATCATCCTGTGTCTTTGCAGGTCTCTGAAAGCACCATAATTTGTGAGGACCAAAAAATGATAGGATGGAATCTCATATTCCCGACCCGGTTTGTCTCTCCTGCTTGCACGCGTATCTGCCGAATTTTTAATCCAGGACTTGACAGTTTCTATATCGATCTGGCCATAATTTCCACTTGCTACCGAAATGGCCAAGCCCATTCTTCTTAATTCCTCATTTTCTGGACTATGGGCGATCAATTTAACAGTGGGATTATCAAGAGTCTCCGGGGCGGCAAAAGCATCCATTGCTGCATACGCATCAGGCGAAACTGCAGCGGGGGATATGGAATCAGAGGTCTTGATTATTTCAGCGAACTCATCACGAAGCTCGTCAAAAATATTCTGGGCAAGTTGTTTTGCTTCCTGCAGCCCTGAAGCCCTCAGTTTTGCGAGGAGATATGTAAACGCTCTCGCATTTCCAGATATGCCAAGATTTGTCAGCGTAGATGCCGGAAGCACGTACCTTAGATCATCCAATGCCCTGGCGCGAACTGCAGTGTCATAAGCTCTCAAGGCAAGCTTTCTCTCTTCCGAGTCCATCGATCCAAGATTGGCAGATGAACCGCTTTTTCTTGAGGTAAATATGCAACCCTCCGATGGGTACTTTTCCTGTATGATCTTTTTCAACGGTTCATAGTTTTTTGCGTAGAACGAAAACAGGCTGTCACACAGATCTGTATAGTCGGAGGCGAGCTTACCGGATATACCAATCCTCTCTGGCTTAAGGTACAGGTATCCATCATCGACTTTCTTGTCGTAGCGAACGTATCTGGAAGACTTTTCAATGAACGAAAGCCCAATCCTCTGCTCTTCCAGTATCTTAGTAACGACATTTGAGACATTCTGGATTCCAAGCTGAGCAGATATCAGTTCAGCTATTGATTCATCCCCGTATTCGCTGAAAACCTTCCTGTAAAACTCGCTTCCGCGACTGGAGTTTTCAGCGAACTCCTTGTCGTACACATCCCTTATATCAAGCGCAGCCGCCCTGCTGTATCTTGAAATAAGGGCACCCCTATCGATTCCCCTGTCAAGGGATATGAGAAAGACATCCTTATCCCTGTTAGAGAAGGCTTTTTCCTTGTCTTCCATTTATCACTTTTTCTTCTTTGGCGAGGCAGGGGATCTTTTCTCCGAGCCTTTCGCAGGGACAAAGTAAACATCTGTAGGGCTGAATGACTGAAGACGTTTAAATTTAGCAACGATTGGCATTCCTACGTACATGTCATCCTGTTCTGCACCGATCAATCTTGCCATGAAAAGGGAATCAAACCCGTCAAACTCAACCAGTACCAGGTTGAAAGGTGTCTGCGGAAGAAATACCTCGCTTCCGAAGTAGCATGTTGTGTAAGAGTGTATCTTTCCTTTTGTGGGCAGCTCGACCCACTCAGTTTCTGCCCCGCACATCATGCAGTGGGACCTGGGCGTGGCGAATCCGTAATGACACTTCTTGCACCGGCTTCCCATTAGCTTCTTCTTTCCCAGGGCCCTGAAAAACTCTGAATCCTGAGCATAGCTGTGTATGTAATCGATCGAATAAGTGGATTTGACAACAAGCGGATCCGTGCTGTAAATTTCCGTTCCGTTTTGAGACTCATCCATCTTTGCATCCGGGTTTATCGTCATTTTGGCACCTCCATTATTGAAACAGTAACATAAGTACCGGTTCCAGCATGGCTGTGTATCAGTCCACGCTTCGGATTGTTCAGCTGGAGTTTGTCGCTCTTGAAATGTTTCTTTATTGTTTTCTGAAGCTGCCAGAACATGAACACCCCTTGCATTATGCCCGTGGCACCTACTGGGTGCCCACAAGCCAGGAGCCCGCCGGAAAAGTTCACTGGTACCTTTCCATTGAGTTTTGACTTACCTTCCTCAATAAACTGCCCTCCTTCTCCATATTTGCATAGTCCCAGATCCTCATAAGTCTGAATCTCGGAGGAAGTATACGCGTCATGAAGCTCCACCGCATCCAGTTCTCTGAGCGGATCGGTGATTCCTGCCGCTTCATAGGCTTCCTTGGCCGCAGACCTGCCTGCCCTGAAGGAGTGTATTCCAGGATATTTAAGATCCCTGTAATCAGATGGTTTTTCATTCGGAAGCAGAGGAACTTTTCCAAATGGCCTGTCCGCAAGCCTCATTGTATCTGTCCCGGTTCCAATCCCAGTTATCTCTATAGGATGCTTGGTTATTTCGAATGCCTTTTCCTCTGACGCCAGGATTGCGACAGCCGCTCCATCAGACATTGCGCAAACATCCAGTCTTGTCAGGGGATATGAAACCATCGGGGAATTCCTGACATCCTCGACTGTAAGTTTCATCGGGCTCTGGGCATACGGGTTGTTCAGGGCGTTCTCATGGTTTTTTATCGAGACTTTCGCAAGCTGTTCCACTGTAGTTCCGAATTCATGCATGTGCCTGACAGCCATCATGGCATAGTAACCTGTATAGAAGCCGCCTACCGGATAGTCGAAATTTGTATCGCTGGCCAGGGCAATGAATTCGTTTCCTTTCCAGGTGTTGACATGCGACATTGATTCAAAGCCATAGACTGCGCATGTGTCCATCCTCCCGGAAGCAATCTCCTCATACCCAGTCTGGAAGGACAATCCACCCGTGGCCCCTCCACCCTCGACCCTTTTGCTTGGTTTAGGCGTCAGGCCAAGGTAATCTTGAACCATGATCCCGGACATCAACTGTCTCTGAAAGTGATCAGAGAAATATGATGCAACGGATCCATCAATATCATTGAGCGTCATACCAACGTCATTCAGAGCATAGTCGAATGCTTTCTTAACCCTGAGCCTGAAATCCATTTCAGGCGTGGACTTGGCAAACTTCGTGACCCCTCCAGAAACCATGTACACTTTTCTGCCTTTATGCTTCATTTATATCATATTAGTATACTTTCAACATTAATAATATTAATTCGTTTACCTCATACTCAATCCTAGGAAAAAAGTATTACATCGGTACTCATTCCTTTCGACATGAAGGCACTTCTAATCGGTGGGTCAGGGTTCATAGGATCTAAACTTTGCGAATCACTCGACGCTGAAAAAATCTCATATTATTCGAGGCACAAGAACGATGCACTTTCCTCTAAGAACATTGAGTATATTCAGGGTTCGGTTGAGGAGAGTGACAGGCTTAAGGAAACGGTGAAGGATTATGATACTATTTTTTACCTGGCAGGGGTATTTGATGAAAACGAAGAGAAGCACGAAGTGGTGACACTTAACGGGGTCAAAGCAGTAGTTGACGCAATTAAAAAACAGGACACAGGCCAGAAATTAGTTTTCTTTTCCGCGATTAACACTGATTATGGTGTATCAGAGTTTTTCAGGATCAGAAGAATTGCGGAAGATAACGTAGCCCTCGTTAAAGATAGCCTCACCATCAAGCTATCCAACGTGTTTGGAGATGGCGACAGGATAACGAGGGATGTAGAAGCAATTGCCAAGTCTGGAGTTAGAAAAATGCCTCTCGGCAGGTCTCTTGCGCCTGTAAGCGTGGATGATCTTGTTACAGCAGTTAAGTCGTTCACGCAATACAAGGGAACAATTTACATGTGCTCAAAGGAAGACATTTCGCTCGACAGGGCAGTCAACATTGTCAGGAAAAAATTGGGAAAGTCACCCGTAAAGACGATCGACAACAAGAAGAAGAACCAGAAAATAATAGGCAAAATGGTCGAAAAAGTCAACGTACCGCCTTGGAGGATTGCCGATCTGGTTTTGAACTTTTACCGTGAGAATACATCGCTATACAGGGCGGTCAAGGAACCTCAAAAATATGGAGAATACTTAGAGGCGAAATATAGTTAAAGCATGACATGTCCTATGGCTTCCCTGTAGGTGTGTACACTAAGCTTCTTCAGGTATTGAACCGTGTAATCCGTTATCATGCCGAACTCGCTTAATTTCCTGCAAGTCACAAGATATCCGACTGCCTCGCTCATGTGTGCACTGGACGCAAGAAGATAGGCGGCCCTGACATCGCCCGAACTAAGTTTTTCCTTTAGGTCGAGCCAGACTTCATCTGCATGATTGAGCATCTTCCTGTGTTCGTCGCTAAGCCTAACGTTCGGATCCTCAATGCCAGAAACTATTGTATCAAGAAGATCAAGTATGAGCCTGGTCTCGTTCAATCTCTTACCGACTGAAATGGCCACCCCCAGAAACGATTCCGCCAATCTTATCTCTGACAGGAAAGAAAAATAAGGATGATTAAGTGGTAACTTCGAATCAACTAGTTCACAGTACTGCTCGGAAACGTTTCCTTCCTCAGGCATAAATCATGATGTGCTTTTCTGATATATTCTTTTCAGGCATAGCCCCGGGCAGATTCGAACTGCCGTCAACGGGTCCAGAGCCCGCTATGCTTGGCCACTACACCACGGGGCTTAAAGTCTTCCAGGTCAAACCTGGCAGCACAGGAATCCAATGCAATCTATTTATTTTTTGCAGAAAAATTCAAGAAAAAGAGTTAAAGCCTGCTATGCATTTCACTGCGAAGTGACATTGATTAGGGCGGTTCTTTTTGACATGGATGGAACGCTCCTGGACAGCGAAGGATTATCCAATATAGCCACAGATTATGGCGTTCACACCGTAACAGGCAGGCACCTTACTGAAGAAGAGAACAAGAGCCTGACAGGTAGGCCTGTGAAGAAGGTTCTGGCAGAATGGTTTCCGGAGAAGAGTAATTCAATTTACGAAGCCGGGGTGGAGTATTACAGATCACGAATCAATGAAATTGCATGTTATCCGGGAATCAGGGAGATGCTAGACAACCTAAGATCAAGATATAAGATGGCAATAGTGACATCCACGCACCGGGATCAGGCAGTCGAGATACTGAAAAATGTCGGACTCCTGGATTACTTTGAATTCGTGATAGGACAGGACGACACCATGATGAACAAGCCAGATCCGGAACCTGTGCTATTGGCAATGAAAAAGCTTCAGGTTTCAAGCAGGAACTGCATTTTTGTAGGAGATCAGCCATATGACATCATAGCTGGACATGAAGCGGGACTTATTGCAGTAGCGGCTGTCTGGGGGGCTGGTACAAAGGATGTACTTGATGCTTATCATCCGGATTATGTCCTGAGGAGACCCGCTGATCTCCTTAATCTACTCAGATCAATATCTTAGCTTATCGTAACACGGTAAAACAGCTATTTCATTTCATTCCGGGTTGAAATAAATTGCTCGGTGAACAGGATAAAGATCAAGGAAGATCATGGATATAGTAGTTAAATTATTTAGGATCAAAGCTCTATTGTCTTTGTGAAGAACTGGAGCGGGCACATCATATTCCAGGATAATTTCCAGTGGAAGGAACTAGAAAAAGCCTTTCCGGAGATATGGGAGATATTTTCCAAGGAATCACGGCAGAGCGTGGAAGAGGTTCAGTACGATCAGGCCAATCTTTTCCTGAACATGGAAGAGATAAGGAAAAACAGGAAACCCATGGGGTACATGAAGGATGGCGCAAAGTACAGATTCATTTTTCCGCTGGATAGGAAGGAACTGATTATTTACAGAGGGATACCTACTGAAACTATCAGGGAAATGACCGATCAGGTTGTTAAAGTACTGCGTGCCTCAAAGCTTAAGTTCAATGTCGAATACGACAAGATGCTGTTGCAGGATATAAGGGCAAGAAGAAAGTAGTAATAACCAATAAATTATATCTTATCCAGCAATCACGTAGTGATGGTCAGCAGAATCAAGGTTGTAAACGATGTAGGCGAACTGGTATCAATTTTTCACGCTGCCGACACGGATGTAAAAAGGAAGCTATTGATTGACCTTTCAACAGGTTGGATTACACTACCCAAGATCGAGGAAAGATACGGTATAGAAGGGAAGAGAGCTCTGCATTATCTTGACAAGATCAAGATGACGGAAAGCCAATGGGTTACCGGTGAGGGCGGGCCGGAAAAAGCCTATCACACATACTATACAAATGTCCAGATCAACCTCATAGGCGGGATGGAAGAACTTGCGGACATAATTTATGCAACGACGATGAGCGAGAAGAAACTGGAGGAGTACGAAACAGAGATCAAGAAGATGATAGTCCCTGGTGAGGGTGTGTTCCTTGGCGACGTGACTGATAAACTGCAATTCTCTCAGACTCTCCTGAGGGGCCTGATCAGGCGATCCTCCTCCCTGACGATAAAGGGATACAAGATAGATCTCGTTCAGGAAGCCTGAAGATTTTATTTGATAACTGTTCTCCGAATAGGTCACAGGCCGGCAAGGGACAAGAGAATCACGACCCACGTTGCACTAACTGCAAGGGCATTCGGTGCATCTTCAATAGTAATAGATCTGCATGATTCCCAACTGGAAAATACAGTAAGATCTGTTGCGGACAGGTTTGGCGGGGATTTTCAGGTATCTTCTGGTGTAAACTGGAGAAGGTACATGGATGAGAGCATAGCGGTAAAGGTACACCTCACAATGTATGGCATTCCGGTTGACAGATGCATCGACAGCATCCGCGAGGATGTCGCCAGGAAAGGAAACTTAGTGATCGCAGTCGGAGCGGAAAAAGTTCCTGGCGATATTTATGAAATGGTAGATTACAACGTATCAGTGACGAACCAGCCACATAGTGAAGTTGCAGCACTCGCCATATTCCTGGACAGGTATAACCGCGGTACCGAGCTCTCAGCACGGTTTGAGGGAAAAATGGAGGTCATACCTAAAGCCAGGGGCAAGGAGATCAGGAACAGGATCGGCAACAGCATTACCACGAAGAAGCCAAAAAGAAAGGATTAAAAATGCAGTTGCCCTAACGTAGAATCCTAGTGCCGCCGTAGCTCAGTGGTAGAGCACCCGCTGTTAACCGGGCGGTCGTCGGTTCGATCCCGACCAGCGGCGTTGGGGCCGTAGCTCAGCCTGGCAGAGCGCCTGGCTCATAACCAGGTGGCCGTCGGTTCAAACCCGACCGGCCCCATTTATACTATGTCCCTGAAGCTTGGCTCTCAGCCTTTTTATAATAAATCAAGCAAGGGCAAGTATTCCAAAAATAATAACGAATACCATGCTTGACCAGTAGGCTATTTCTCCTCTTTTCGACGTAGAATAACTTCGCATTATGGATTTATTCCTCGCTATCAAGCCCATCAGCAAACCTGGCCCTATTAAAACAAAAACGAATACTACAAGCAGATCAAGAACAGTGGTTATTAATGACGCAGCAGGGATGATTAGGGCTATAATTACTGCGGGCAAACTCTCCAGGACATAAAGAGGAGGTGCTTTTTCCCTTTTGATCCCAAGCGCCTCCATGAACCCCCATGCACTTCCCAAAGATATCACAACAAGTGCAAGAAAGGCGGCTCCAATGAGGCCTATTCCAAATAAATAAGGTGAATATATGCCAGCTATTGCAGAGAGCCCTTTAGCTAATTCTGGGATAGATGCAAAGTTCAGGTCAGGATTTATTCCACTCATTGCCATCTCAACTATAACCATCAGCAACTCTGAGACGACAGCCCCAAACAATGTCTCCATTCTCATCGATTTTATGGCGACTTTCTTGAATTGGGACAGCTTTCCACGGTCAGGGTCCCCGGAAATCTCCTTGTCAGCGCTTTGCTTTCTTATATGAGATACCTTCTCCGCCGTTGCGGAAGCCTGGAAGAAAAGCATAAAGGGCATAATCACTGCTCCAACGTTTACGGCAAGAATGAAAAGAAAGCCTGGGGAAGGAACAAAATACAAGGGATTGTAAGGCTTGACCCCTCTCACTATCAGCGTTGCGAGAAAACCAACTATGAGAGAAGCGGAGACAAGAACCAGTATTGATTCAGTTACTCCGTATTTCCTGCGAATTACAACCGTCAGGTGTATTATATAAAAAATTGGCAACGAAAAAATAATTGGAACACCAAAGAAAGAAAGACCAATTGCAATTCCAAGATATTCGATAATATAAGTTACCACATCTGTTACCACCATAGGAAGGGTTGTTATTATCGCAATCCTGTGGGAATAATTATCCCGTATCACCTCCCCAAGACCCCTTTCCGTGGCAACACCAATCCTACCAGAGGTTTCCTGAATCAGGTAAAGTGGTATGATAAGAAGGATCAAGAGCCAGATGAGGCCATACTTAAAGATTGCACCTGTTTCTGCTGCTCCTATAGTACTGCTTGCGTCCATATCTGCCATCATTACAAGCCACGCAGGTCCAAAGAACTTAATGTAGTTCCTTAAATTTCTTCTCATCTGGTAACTATTCCTTAAACGTAAATTAGGTAAGCCTAAATAAATGCATAGCCAAACACCTAATGCAAGCACTATGTCTTAGATATAGATGGTTTTTTAACGTACCATGTTTCAAGAACCCAAACGAATACTTCATTCAGTACCGCGGTTTGATTGTACAACGCCATGAGTAAGTGTGTCCTTAGTATGCAAAGAGCATTTTATACGGAAATAAAAGCCGTCAGATACTTTTGCTAAGTTTATGTGCTTGTTGACTTCCTCCGGCAAACTTGTACTCGCCTCCCGGCTTATCTCCATCACATAAATTATAGCGAAACTCCTATTTCACTCTTTTGCCAGTATTTGAAAGCGGTGTTTGGCGAGACCATTCCGGGGAACCAACAGGAAGAATGGTTCTTCTCATATATTTAAATTGAATTACGCTTTTAATGCACCACAAATGACAGATAACTTACTAACCTCAGCCTATTGTGTGTGCATTTCTGAAGCGCCTAGAATTCGATGATACTCCAATCATTTCAGAAAAATATATTTCGATACCTTCTCTTTCAATAGAAAATGGTGATTATTCTGAAGATATCTGAGGGGTACAGCAGGCTGGATAGGAGATGCGTAATTGCTATCGTTCAGCGCGGAGGGATTTTTGACCTTATGGTCCGATTGGACGACGTAATACCTGCTTATGTTTTTTCTGATTCAGGCAAGGCACAGCTCCAGCTATTCTTCCAGAAAAGCATCGGCAGGACATCGACAATAAACTCAATTCTTTCGAGGCAAGACATAGTTGAAAAACGCTCATACTATTCGCTCACCGAGAGAATTGAAAATAAGAGTTGCACCAGCCTGATAAACGATTTAATCAGTGTGCCGTCAACGACCACGAGCAACGCCTATGTTCTGAAGAATGAGCTTTTCATTGAATTCAGGTTCCATCACAATAAACTGCTTGAAGTGAATTCCATTCTTTCAAAAGTTATAGGTAAAAATCCTGACTTCAGGGTCGTGACAGTGTCGATGTCACGCTCATTAAGGGAAAAACTTGAATCAGTAAACGCGCAGACAAGCTTATCAACTGTGCGCTTTTCCATGACATTACCCCAAGGGAACGAAATTGTCTCTTACTTGCTGAAGAATCATCCCGATGCAGTGGCTGAAATAGAAGGACGAGTTCTTTCAGAAAAAGGCGTAAAGGTCATTCTTTATACTTCAAAGCCTGCCAATTTCAACGGGATTGAAGTAATCTCCGAGGAAGAAAAAGTATACGAATTTTTTGTATTGCAAAACCCTCTGATTGAAGCACGCAGGCTTGGTAACGAGGCAAGGATACCAAGGACAGCTTTCTTCATGACAATTGATAATGATAAACTCCAGGATACAACATTCATTCCGACCACGGAAGCTGACGAGTACCTGGGAATTATGATGCACCTGCCTACCGGAAGCGATCAAGCTTTTCCCCTCCTTGAATACTATTCGGAGATAAACAAGGAACTCTGGGACTGGCTTTAGATACAGAGACAGGTTGCCTGAATGTTGTTTTCAAATTCTAGCTATCGCTGGTTTAGAAAGATCATGTCGGGCAGGACCAAACATGATTTTAACATTGACTCCTGGACGCAACCTATTTTTTAAGCTGATCCACGAGCTTCGGTAGAACCTCGAACATATCTCCAACTATGCCGTAATCGCATTCTTCAAAAATTGGGGCAGATTTATCCTTGTTTATGGCAATTACTATCTTTGAACCCCTCATTCCAGCGATGTGCTGAATCTGTCCGGATATTCCTAGGGCAACATACACCTTCGGCCTAACCTTTTTTCCGGAGAGACCCACCTGCCGGTCTTCACTGAGCCAGTGATAGTCAAGGCATACCGGTCGGGACCCGGCTATTACTGCGTTAATCGCATTGGCGAAAGGCTCTATGGAGCTCAATTTATCTTTGTTTCCAAGCCCACGCCCAACGCTGACTATTGCCTGGGCTTTCTCTATATCAACCCCACCGGACTTTTTTTCTTCGCTTGAAAGCACTGTTATCTTCGACGGCGACAGAGATGCCTCTTCAACCGGAGACTCAGCAGCAATCTCTTTGGCCTCTGCTATTCCGGGTGCCACAGTAAATAATCTGGAACTTGATTCCTCCTCAAGAATGGATTTCCCACCAAAGAAATATCTCTTGGTGCGTGCAGTTGAACCCGAAAGGCTCAGGGAACCAATCTCAGCGACTGAGCCAACATTTGCTCTGTAAGCAAGGAGTCCCGCCACATCTCTTCCATTCACTGTAGAAGCAATGAAGCCGTATTGATATTCACCAGAGGACATCTTGGACGCAAGAAGTTCGGCTATTGAATCTGTCATGTTTGGGTCTTTTATCGTAAAAACCTTGGATGCGCCACATCTAATTAAAGCAGGAGAAGCGGGGCCTGGAGCATATAAATCGAATTCCCCCAATCCATGAACAAATGTCGCAATCGAAGGCACAAGACTCTGATCATCCGATAAGACAAACGATTTCATCTCAATTCCTCCCTTAAGACCTTAACTATTGCAGGAACTCCTTCATCAATCTTCTCAAAAACGATCTTCCTGCGTTCGCTTTTTGGAGCCGTATTCGACAAAACTTTTATGGAACTGCTATTCTGTATGTTTGCCGCCTCAACTGGAATCTGTTTCCTTCCCGCAGCCATTATCTGCATTACGGGCGGCAGCCTAGGCTCATTTATCTCCTGCGCAACGGATATGACCGCCGGAAGTGATGACTCCACCTCGATGTTCTTGCTTTCAAGGAACTTCTTGACCTTAATCTTGCGGTCATTTGGCACAATAGATATGGCATTCCCAATGAGTGGATATCCCAGCGTACCTGCCACCAGCCCAGGCAGTAATCCTGTGTACGAATCAGCAGACTGGTTCCCCATTACAATTACGTCATGAGGAATCTTCTTAATTTTCTCCGACAGCACCGCGGCCGTATATTTTGGATTGTTTCCCTGATAACCAGTTATAACTGAGCCCTCGTCAACTCCCATAGCGTAAGCTTTCTTCATAATCGGGACAGATTCTTGTGTTCCAAATATTATACCGGTCACTTTTCCTCCATATTTTTCTCTTAGCTGAACCGCGGCTTCTATCGAATTTTCGCTCAACGTTTCAATTCTAAGTGGCAGGTTCTTCGTACTGACATTTCCCTGCTGGTCAGGTTTAATCTGCTCTAGGTCGGGTATCACCTTGATCAAGACAATTATATTGTATCCCATATTTAGCACCTACTTCCTGGCACCCATTCGGGTTACCTATACTGAATCTCTGGATAATGTTAAATTGTTTGCATAGGACTTGTAAATATTATTATATGAAAAGAGGTGGATCAACAGTAATACGTAATAAGCCAACCACTAATTCCCTTCCATGGAAACATCTCTTCACATCCAGAAAGTATCTATAAAGGCTCAGTCCTTGGAAGGAAACATTCTTGGAGATTCCACCTCAAGGGATATTGCGTTAATATCACATAATTTCGGCGATGAAAGTCCTGTACTTATAGGCCTGGCAGGTTTTTTCGGTTCCGGCGTGAGTTTCCTGAACAGGTCTTACTCATCACAGGATTTTATCAGCACGCTTGAGAAGATATGCCTGGCAGATCCGGAAATATCATTCATGATAGCACTGCCAGACAGCATGACATCCTTTTATGGTAATCAGTACTTGAATACGCCAGCCGTGGGCAACTATGAAGATTTCATTGTAAAGGATGTTGCAGGATACATACAAAACAGATTTGGAAAGAGGAAACTTGGCGTTTTTGGCAAATCCTCGGGAGGTTTTGGCGCCTACAACCTGACAATCAGGAATCCCAGCTTATTTTCAGGCTTTGTGGACGTTTCCGGTGACTCTGCATTTGAGTACTGCTACGTCAGGGATTTTCCAGATTCTATTGCGGCATTCAGAAAAGACGGTATTGAACTCTTCCTGGAAAATTTCAGGAAAAGCCCCACCCATAAACCGCAGGAACTGCGCGCAATGGGTACAGCGGCTATGGCTGCATTCTATTCTCCAAGCATGACCGAGACTGGAAAATTAGACCTGCCATTTGACATAAATACAGGGCTAATCGACTATAAGGTATGGAACAGATGGCTGGAATTTGATCCGGCAAGGACCGTCAAATCACATCTCGATGTTCTGAGAAACAAGAAGATCATTCTGCAGGTAGGAAATCGGGATGAATTCTCCATTAACATCGGTATGCAGTCAATGCATGAAACACTCAAATCAGCAGGCATAGATCATGAATACAGAGAATATGATGACGGCCATTTCTCTATCGAGTACCTGTACGAATATTCTCTGCCCATACTGATTTCTTATCTTCGTACGGTAAAATGACTCCTGATACACCTGTATGGCGGGAAATAAGAGGCAACCTGAAAAATTTGATGAATACATCTACGAACTTCGAAGGCAGCAAACTTGAATACTCGAAAAGATCAAAGAAGGAGATTTATGAACGATCGATGCATATACGTCCGTGAAGCCGGACTATGTTAAGGTTAGAATTCCAGGCGGTCCTACTTACAACAGGATAAAGGAGACACTAAGGTCCAGAACCCTCTTCACGGTATGTGAAGAAGCAAGATGTCCTAACGTTTCTGAATGCTGGGATTCAGGCACCGCCACCTTCATGATCCTTGGCAGCAACTGCTCCCGCGGTTGCCGTTTCTGCTCCGTAACACATGGTAGGATGCTCCCCCTTGATCCGGATGAACCCCGCAAGGTCTCAGAGGCAGTAAGTAGCATGGGACTAAAATATACGGTCATAACATCGGTGGATAGGGACGACCTTGAAGATCAAGGTTCTTCACACTTCGCTTCAGTAATTGAATCAGTAAAGAGCAAGGGAGTACTTGTCGAATCTCTTATCCCAGACTTCCAGGGCAGGGAAGATCTCATCGACAGAATAGTTGTTACGGAACCGGCTGTAATCGCACATAATATTGAAACTGTAAAGCGGCTAACACCGAAGGTAAGAGACCCAAGGGCCGGTTATGATCAATCCCTTCATGTATTGAGATATGTCAAGAACGCAAACCCGGGACAGATTACAAAATCCTCTATAATGCTGGGTCTGGGGGAAACAGATGAAGAGGTCGCTGAAACATTCATGGATCTGCGAAAGGCGGGCGTCGATATAGTTACGCTCGGGCAGTATCTAAGGCCCTCCAGAATGCAGCTGGAAGTAGTTGAATATTCTCCCATGTCGAGATTTAAGATGTTTGAAAGTATGGGGTACGAGATGGGGTTCCAGTTTGTGGCATCCGGTCCCCTTGTGAGATCTTCATACAGGGCAGCAGAAGCTTGGATTAAAAGGAGGTTTGAAAATGGAGCAGCAGCAGAAGAAGGAAAGCAAGCAATCAGAGAAACCGCAGTACATTAGGGCATATGCCGCTATGGTACTCTCCAGAACACTGGATAAGAAGATAGTAAGTGCGCAGAGGCAGGGGAGAGTCGGTTTCTACACCCCAACTATGGGTCAAGAGGCATTGCAGGTGGGGGTTTCCATGGCTCTTGAGAAAGAAGACCTTGTGTATGGCTATTACAGGGATGTCCCGATGATGCTTCACAGGGGTGTGCCGATTGAGACCATCATCAACCAGATAATGGGGAACTCAGCCGACACAGCCAAGGGAAGACAGATGCCCAGCCACTATACAAGCAAGGCTTTTCACTTCATGTCTGTGCAGAGCCCGGTTGCGTCCAATCTTCCATTGGCTGCTGGGGCTGCATATGCCCTAAAATACAGGAAAAAGAAGAATGTTGTAATAACAACATTTGGTGACGGAGCAACTTCCACTCCTGATTTTCATGCAGGAATGAATCTTGCAGCTGTTTTCAAGCTTCCGGTTGTATTTGTTTGCGAGAACAATGGATGGGCCATATCGCTTCCCGTTGAGAGGCAGACTATGGTAGAGATATCGCAGAAAGCCTCTGCTTATGGAATGCCAGGTATTAAGGCAGATGGAATGAATTTTATTGAGATGTATAAGGCCGCCCGAACTGCCATTCAGGACGCCAGGGCCGGAAAAGGGCCGACGTTAATCGATGCTTTGAGTTACAGGATGGGCCCTCATTCCACTTCAGACGATCCTTCAAAATACAGGAAGGACGAAGTGACCGAAGGCAGTGAAAAGGATCCACTTGTTATTGGTGAGAAGTTGCTGACTTCGATGGATTTTGCAGACGATAAGCTGCTTGAAAAAATCAGGAACGAGGCGATCAAAACGGTGGATGAAAAATTCGATGCATGTGAAAAAATACCACCACCTGACCCATTAACTGCATTCCAGGACGTTTACAAGAACATGACCTGGATGCTTGAAGAGGAGGTCAAGAACATACTATGACGTCGAAAACAATGAACATGGTTCAGGCACTCAATTCTGCCCTGGACAATCTGATGGCATCCGACGATCGAGTCATCCTCCTTGGAGAGGATATTGGTACCGATGGCGGAGTTTTCAGGGTGACAGAAGGGCTTCTTGCGAAGTATGGACCTGAAAGAGTTCTTGATACACCGCTCGTCGAGGTCGGTATCGTGGGTATGGCCATAGGTATGGCAGTTCAGGGGCTTCGGCCTATTCCAGAGATACAGTTTCAGGATTTCATATATACCGCCATGGATCAGATCATCAACCAGATGGCAAAGATCCGGTTCAGGTCAGGAGGAGAATACGACTGCCCAATGGTCTTGAGGACACCATATGGAGCAGGTGTAAAGGGCGGCTTATATCACTCTCAGAGTGGTGAGAGCTACTTTGCACACACGGCAGGTCTGACTGTTGTTACGCCATCGAATCCATACGATGCGAAAGGCCTTCTAGTATCATCATCACAGGGAGACGATCCAGTGATCTTCCTTGAGCCCAAGCGGCTTTACAGGGCACTGAAACAGGAAGTCCCAGAGGATATTTACAAGATACCCATAGGAAAGGCGGAAGTTGTCCAGTCTGGTGATGATCTAACGATAATAACATACGGCTCCATGGTGCCGACAGTAATGGAAACCGTCAAGAAGAATCAAATTAATGCCGAAGTCCTGGACCTCAGGACCCTGGTTCCGGTTGACAGAGACGCTATTATGCACTCAGTGCAGAAAACAGGAAGAGTTGTCATAGTTCATGAAGCGCCCAGGACAGGAGGGTTTGGTGGAGAGATTTCCGCAATGATTACGGAGCGCGGGATAGATTTCCTATATGCTCCCATCTTAAGGGTAACTGGACCAGATTCACCGGTTCCATACAGAATGGAGGAATATTATGTTCCAAACGAGAAGAGAATTTTGAATGCAGTGAATAAAGTTATGGAGAGTGCATAAATGTTTGAATTCAAGCTACCTGATATTGGCGAAGGTGTGACCGAAGGAGAGATAGTTAAGTGGCTGGTTAAATCTGGGGAATCTATCCACAAGGATCAGGATATGGTAGAAGTAATGACGGACAAGGTGACTGTCAAGATACCATCGCCTGTGGATGGAAAGATCCTGGAAATCAAGTTTGATGAAGGAAAGGTTGTAAAAGTCGGAGATGCCATGATTGTAATCGACGATGGAAAACCTGAAGCTTCTTCCAACTTCCAGTCAGTCCAGCATGTGACAACACACGTTGAGACCCAGACACCTCCTCAGCCCAAGAGGCAGGAAGCTGTCATAGCGATAAAGGACGAGGATCGAAGGAGCATCTCAAAGGTCCTTGCGTCGCCTGCTATAAGGAAGCTGGCTAGGGACCTTGGCGTGGATCTTTCCTTTGTCCGGGGAACTGGACCAAATGGAAGGGTGCTGGAAGATGATGTCAATCGCTATGCTGCACAGAGGAAAACTTCTGCTCAGAGCCAGGCTGTGCAGGAAAATGTTATGCCGCCGCCTCCGCCTGTTATAACTCCAAAGCAGGAAATACCTCTTGCGTCGAGCCAGTCCCAGGCTGGTGACGTGATTGAGCCCAGAGGTCTGAGACGACTGATTTTTGAGAAAATGACCAAGGCAAAGCAGATAATGCCGCATTTTACGATTATTGAGAGTGTTGATATGACAAATATAATCAGCACGAGGGAAGACCTTAAAGGAAAGGGAATAACCATGGGCTATACGCCATTCTTTGTCAAGGCATCTGTATTGGCCCTCAAAGAATTTCCCAAATTCAACTCACTATACAACGAAGCCGCGAAGAACTACGCGCAGAAGCATTCCTACAATATTGGCGTGGCGGTTGACACGCCGGACGGCCTGAACGTTGTCGTTATCAAGGATGCAGACAAGAAAGACCTTACCTCAATATCAACAGAGATAGCTTCACTTGCGGATAAGGCTAGACAGAACAAGCTATCCCTCGCCGAAGTGCAGGGGTCTACATTCACGGTCTCCAATGTGGGTTCAATCGCAGGAATAGCCTCCACACCTATCATCAACTATCCGGAAGTTGCAATACTCGGGGTGCACAGGATGGAAAAGGCGATTGGCGCGGACGGCAAGCTGTACGACAGGATGCTTTTATCCATGTCATGCGATCACCGCCTGATTGATGGTGCAGACGCTGCGAGATTCATTGCAAAGATTAGGGAGTATATTGAAAAACCGGCTTTGCTGGTTGCTTAGGTGATCATATGGCTTACGACGCAATTATTATTGGAGGAGGTCCAGCAGGGTATGCCTGTGCCATCCGGCTTGCACAGAAAGAGAAGAAAGTAGCTGTCGTGGAAAAGGACAAGGTTGGAGGGGAATGCCTCAACTATGGTTGCATTCCTTCTAAGGCGCTAATTGAGCTTGCTAATTCAGTAAACTACCTGCAGGACATGAAAGTGCTCAAGTCAATTCCAAAGATAGACATGAGAGACTGGCAGGACTGGAAGTGGAAAATGATAGGCCGGCTTACGGGTGGAGTCAGGACACTGCTCAAAGCAAACAACGCAGAGCTGATTCAAGGCGAAGCAAGAATAGTTGACGCAAAGCACGTATCGGTCGGCGAACAGGTCTATGAGGCGGAAAACCTTGTCATAGCTACTGGATCCGTGCCGGTGAGCTTTGACGGTTTTGACGGTGTCATTTTTAACAGGGAGATACTTGACATTGAGAAGATACCTGATAGACTGGTTATAATAGGGGGCGGGTACATAGGCATAGAACTCGGGACAGCCTTTGCCAAGCTCGGTACCTCTGTTACCATAATAGAAATGATGGATTTCATTCTTCCAGGCATATCGCTTGAGCTTTCATCCGTTGTGCAGAAGAAGCTTCAGGGATTCGGAATAAAACTTATGCTTTCCCGAAAAGTCAAGAAAGTCGACAAGGGAAAAGTTTTCACCGTCCTGATGGAAAATGGTGATCTTATAGAGGCTGATCTGGTCTTAATGACAGTGGGACGCAAACCAAACACTGAAGGTTTCGGTCTCGAAAACATATTGCCTGAAATGGATGGCAGGTTTATCAAGGTCGACAAGCACATGCGGACGAGCATACCAAACGTTTATGCTATAGGCGATGTCGCAGGCCAGCCCATGCTAGCCCATAAAGCATATTATGAAGCTGACATTGCAGCAGATAATATCGCTGGCGAGGAACGGGAATCCGATTACAGGGCAATGCCTGTTGTCGTATATTCTGACCCGGAAATTGCATACACTGGCAAGAAGGGTGACAAGGAAACGTTCTTTCCGGTGGCAGCTAATGGCCGTGCGCTTGGAATGGATGCAACCGCTGGTAGTTACTGGATATACTACAAGGAGGGCGGTGTCATAACGGGTGGAGGTATCGTGGGTCCACATGCATCGGAACTTATTAGTGAGATCAGCCTTGCGGTCGAGTCTGGCTTATCCCTGATGGATATAGGAATGACAATTCATCCGCATCCCACACTATCGGAAGGTGTTCATGAGTCTGCAGAAGGTGGATATCGTAAGCAGCTCCACTACAAGACTGTCGGTTGATCTTGGCACGATCGAATATGGCAGATGTCTGGATCTGCAGCGCCTTCTCGTCAGCAGGAGAAAGGCAGGGACCATCCCTGACATTCTCTTATTTCTGGAACATTCTCCTGGCGTCTATACCATAGGCAGGAAGGCAGATCCGGCAAATTTCCCTGGACTTGATCCGATAAAGATTGAACGGGGTGGTGATATAACTTACCATGGAAAGGGGCAGCTTGTCGTATATCCAATTTTTGACATCAGGTCATCGGGGAAACTTGATGTCAGGAGATTTGTCCACAGGATCGAGTCTGTCGCAATAAACGCGATCAATAATCTCGGCCATAACGCTTACATTGGAGAGGAGCCAGGCATATGGGTAGGCCAAAAGAAGGTCGCATCTATCGGCATGGCGATAGATGGGTTCGTATCGTACCATGGTATTGCGTTCAACTATTCACCAAAGGTCCTTGAAGGCTTCATGAAGATCAGACCATGCGGTCTTGATCCCGGAAGCATGGGGCATATCGATACATCCAGGTCAGCCATCCTTCACGAGCTTCACAATGCGTTCATCTCAGAGTTCGGCCCGTTTGTATCGCTCGAAAAAGAAATAATAGTGCCTGATTTATGATGATGCCTTCCTGAGTTCCCAGATTCTTTCTTTCTTCCCCATGCGCTTATTAGCGGCAAGTGCCATCATGAACAGGAGAGATGAGAGCCTGTTTGCGAACTGCAATATCACCGGGTTTATTTGTTTCTCCTCCGATAAGGCCACAATATGTCTTTCCATCCTCCTCACCGTCACCCTGGCAAGGTGTAGCACCGAAGATTCTTCAGAGCCGCCTGGTTCAACAAACAGGACTATCTTGCCCACTTCATCCCTGTAATTTGTCGTCCTCTCTTCCACCCACTTCACATCTTCCGGTGTTACAACTCTACCTTTCCCATCAGTCAAGATGTGTTCGCCCATGTTGAAAACCAGGTCCTGGCATCTCTGCAGGTCTTTTATTAAATCATCCCAGTGACACTTGACAAGCGCAAATCCGATTATCGCCGAGGACTCATCCACCAGACCCTCAACTTCAACCGCAAGAGAACCCTTGCTTATGCGATCTTTTTTTCCTGAGTCGGTATCTCCGCGATCACCTTTCCGAGTAAACATAATTTCTATGAGTTAAATGAATCTAATATTGTTTTGTATGGTTCCTTTCTGTAACAAGAAAGCGAGAGCTTTGCCTACTGTTCAGCAAGCACAATATTCATCCTTTTATTTCTCCTGCCCTTGCTTTCAATACTGGAAAGCTGGATATTCCGAACCTCCGCCGTATTGTTGACATGAGTTCCGCCATCTGCTTGCGCATCCACCCCTTTTATCTCTATCACCCTTACGACTCCCAACTTCTTTATGAGCTCCCTTCCTGGTTCCGTCCTTGCAAGATCTGGTATCGAAAGTGCCTCCTCGCTTGTCAACTCCTTAATCTGGATCGGGTGTTTCTCGGCAATTATCCTATTCGATTCCCCGATGATCCGCTCCGCAAGTTCCTTTGAAAAATCCGGAAAATCGAAATCTACCCTTGCACGGTCCTGATAGATCTGGGAACCGGTAATCATTCCGTATTTTCCTGAAGAGTGATGAACCACGGCATCGATAATGTGTATGGCGGTATGATAGCGCATATGAGAATATCGCCTGTTCCAGTCTATCTCCTGGATAATATCAGTAGCAGATCTGGTAAGTTCACCCTCAATCTTATGAAGGACTGAATCACCCTGCTTGGTTACCTCAACAACCTTGAACGTCCCACCGTTTGCTCTTATGATTCCGGTGTCACATGGTTGGCCTCCCCCGGTTGGATAAAATATTGTTTTGTCGAATTCCAGGTAGTTGCCAGTGCTGGAAACAAGCTTAGACCTGGTCTCTTTGATGTATGAATTCTGAAGATAAAGTTTTTCGGTCATTGTGTATCAGAAAACGACATTATGGCCAATAATAATAAGCCATCGCTTCTTGTTCTTGGCGATTATGCATGTACAGATCTGATGAGCAAAATTATTATGCCATCGATAAATATTGCATCGATATTCATGCCATTGATAAAAGAAGAAGATAAACAGTTCCTCCAAACGGAATTCAAGAAATATTTGCACGACGATGTTGATCTTGTTGTATTCTCGTCGGAAAACGAGGACTGCAGGTACTGCAAAGAGGTAGTTCAGATATGCGATGAACTCTCCGAGACATCCGATAAGATAAATGTCAAAAAATTCATCTTTGAGAAAGAACCTGAGGAGTCTAAGAAATATGGGGTTTCAAAGTACCCTGCTGTCGTGGTAACAAAGCATGGAGAGACAAATGGCCGCATTAAGTACTATGGCATACCATCGGGATACGAATTCGGCTCAGTTATAGAAGACATAAAGATGGTATCCACCAACGAAGCGAAGATTTCAGCCAAGGCAATGGATATAATATCAAAGATCGACAAGCCTGTTAGCATCAAAGTATTCGTCACCACAAGCTGCCCATATTGCCCCAGAGCAGTTGGAACGGCCCATAAGTTTGCTCTTGCCAACAGCAACATATCTGGTGAAATGATTGAGGCAGGGGAGTTTTCATCCGATGCAAGCGAGTTTGGTGTATCATCTGTTCCGCACATCGTGATTAACGGTGACGTTCAGTTTGTCGGTGCCAGATCAGACGAAGAGTTCGCCCAGTTTGTTCTGGAAGCATACAATCATTCGGAACAGGCTTAAGGTATCCCTATAATATCCGGCGAAACTAATATTATCCTTTAGGCGATGTTCAATCATGTCGTCAAAGGATATACTTAAGGAACTTGCCGGAAAAGCTTCTGCGATCCCAGAGATAATGAAGAACATAACCGGGAGTGAAAAACAGTACCAGATCAACCCAACCGATTCAACGCATTATTACGTCAGCGTAGGCAATGGCGCTTTAAGGGTAATAGATGGTGATTCCAAGTCAGCAGCGGCTACAATATCGGCAACGGACGCCCTGCTGTCCGACCTTTTCCTCGGCAAGGTTGATCCCATTCAGTCATTCATGTCAGGTAAGCTGAAGGTATCAGGTGATATATTCGGTGCCCAGAAGCTAACGGACCTCATGAAGAAAGCCGGGAAGTGATATTCCTGGAAATCAAAAATGCCACCGTAATAGGTGCAGGAATAATGGGTCACGGCATAGCTGAGGTTCTTGCGCTCTCAGGCCTGAACGTCGTGGTCAACGACGTTTCCCAGGACTTCCTTGATCGGGCAAGGCAGAACGTTCAAGCGAGCCTTTCAAAAATGAAGGATAGCGGAAAGATAAACGAGTCGGCTATGAACGATACACTTGCAAGACTTTCATTTTCGACAGATATAAAGAACTCAGTTACCAAGGCCGACCTTATAGTTGAAGCGGTTCCCGAGGTGCTTGATATAAAGCGAAACGTGATTATGGAGGTCGAATCATCATGCTCACCAGAGGCAATTATAGCATCAAACACATCCAACTTCAGGATAACTGAACTGCAGAATGGGAGCCTAAGGCCTCAAAGAATCGTTGGGATGCACTTCTTCAATCCGCCTGTCGTGCTCAAGCTTGTCGAGGTTGTGAAGGGTGAAAAAACCGATGACCGGACCTTCGAGGCAGTCTATGATCTATCCCGCAAGATAGGAAAGACCCCTATCCGTGTGGTTAAAGATTCTCCCGGCTTCGTGGTGAACAGGATCAATGCGCCGGAAAGCCTCTTCTTCTGCCTTCTGCTGGATCGGAAGATAGATACGCCAGCCTCCATCGACCTTTTTGCCAAATCGCAGGGTCTGCCGATGGGCCCATACGAGTTAATGGATTATGTCGGTATAGACACGGTCGTTCACTCTCTTGAGTACTATGCAAAGGAACTATCTCCAGAATACGGAAAATGCTCGGTTTTCAAGCAGATGATGGAACAGAACAAGCTCGGAAAGAAGACTGGTCATGGCTTCTATACCTGGGAAAACGGAAAGGCCCAGATCCCTTCTGGGGAGCCGTCAAGCAAGGTCGAGCTCATGGACGTTCTCGCGATCGAACTCAACGAGGCAGTAAAGCTTATTGAAGAGGGCGTTGCTTCACCTGATGACATAGAGACTGGAGTGCGCCTGGGTATGAACAGGCCTTTTGGCCCTATATCTGTTGCACAGGGATTGACCAACGCAGAAATAAAGAAGAAGCTTGAAGACCTTGGCTCCAAGTTTGAGTCTTCCGTTTTTGCACCGGCCAGATCAATTGCCGAAGGAAAACTGAAAGAGGTAATTTCAGGAAATACAGGCATCAGGAAAGAAGAGAAGCCCCCATCTACCACGGCAGAGGCGCAGATCGACGAACCTGTGTTAATGGTTAAGAAGGACAGGGTCGCAACAGTTTATCTTAACAATGGCAGGTTAAATCTCCTGAACTCGGCTGTATTGGATGGACTGGAGAAAAGACTTCTCGAGGTAAGGGAAGACAAGGAAGTCAACGTTGTCGTTGTAACAGGAAAGGGTACAGTATTTTCAGCGGGAGCCGAACTTTCTCAGTTTTTCTCAGGCGGCATAGATTTCATGCAGGCGTCAAGGCGTGGGCAATCCATTTTCCGCCTATTGTCAGAAATGAATAAAATAACGATAGCAGAAATAAAGGGGTATGCGCTTGGAGGCGGGTTCGAGCTTTCACTTGCATGCGACATTCGTGTCTCGTCACAGGAAGCAAAGATAGGGTTCCCTGAGTTACAGAGAGGTCTAGTGCCGGGATGGGGAGGAACCCAGCGTCTTGCAAAACTCATTGGTTCTTCACGAGCATCCTATCTCATCCTTACGGCTGAAAGGATAACCGGCAAGGAGGCCTTTGACATGGGAATTGTGACCCGGACATTTGGGGCAGAGACAATAGATGAGGACGTGCAGAAATTTGCCCATGATCTTTCCAGGAAAGTCGCCCCGGGGGCAGCCTATCTTGCGAAACTTCTGGTCAACAAAGGGTCTGAAACATCTCTCGACGACGGTTTAACAATGGAAGCAATTTCAATGGGACTTGTCTATGGAACCGAAGACTTAAAAGAGGGAATTTCATCTTTCATGCAGAAAAGGGAGCCTGAATTCAAGGGCAGGTAATCTTTTTCTGAAGGTGTCAATATATTAGCCTAGAAGCTCTTCATGTTTCTGTTGGATACGGCAAAAAGCTGGTTCTTAGAGATCTTACTCTTAGCATTAAGGAAGGTGAAGTTCTCGGCCTCGCCGGCCTGAATGGTTCGGGAAAAACCACGACCATCAAAACACTGGCAGGCATTATGTCACCCCATTCTGGAAAGATTCTTGTGGATGGAATCGACCCTGCAAGCGCCAAAGAATTTGTTTCAGAAAAGATAGCATGGGTTCAGGAAAACCCGCTCTTCGAAACAGAAAGCTCAATCTTTGAGCTGGTCAAGTACTTCGCCTCACTCCGGGGAATAGATCGAGTTGATATTGAAAGGACCGCTCATTACGTTCTCCTGACGGTCGGCCTTTCTGGAGCGGAGAGGTTGAAGGTAACAAGATTATCCATGGGCATGAGAAAACGCCTGTCAATTGCGGTTGCAATGCTTGGGAATCCCAAGTATTACCTCTTCGACGAAATGTTCAACGGCCTTGATCCAGAAGGTATAAAATTCATGAAGGACAAGATATCCGAGCTGAGATCATCCGGGCATGGGATCCTTCTTAGTTCTCATGTGCTAAGCGAGCTCCAGTCAATAGCAAATCGGGTCATTCTTATCATCAACGGAGAGACGACTGAACCGGTTACTTTAGCGGACTTGCTCTCCCAGGGTCAATCCACTATCAGGTTGAGGGTATCAAACCCGGATGAAAAACTACTGGAGCGTCTCAAGGCATATGGAACAGTCTCAATAGGACAGGATCAGATAACCGTTTCAGGCGTCAAGCTGGATCCCTCAACGATAAACGCAGAATTGGTCAGGGCGGGATACCTGGTTGCAGAGTTTGTTTCGACAGATAATATCCTTGGGGAATACTTTGCACAGAAGACTGGTGCTCACGAATGATAATAAAGGGGCTCTCTTATTATCTTAAGAGGATAGTCAAGCAACCCACCTTCATATTCCTGGTTGCATTCATCCTGATAACTTCATTTCTGGTTATTTACACATCCGCTCGAGTGCCACTAAACGAGCAGAATTACGTCCTGTCCGGGATTTATGACGACAATGGTACCGTAAATTTATCAACCTATTCAATGAACTGCATGGGACAGCCTCTTAGGGGTATTGAAATAAACATAACGGTATTCGGCAAGATTGGGTCGCCCACCGTTCCGCAGAACATGACTTTTCCAGATCTTGTCAGCAATGATGAAGGATACGCGAATCTTACTCTTGGAAATTACTCACAATTAAGTGGCGTGATCTTAAATATTCAGGTACTGTCAAAGGACTTCTCTTTCACCGGTCAGGGCAATCTAAGAAACATCGCAGTCAGAAACAACAGCTATTCAATTGTTCCACAGCTTGTTATAAATGCATCGAATCCATATCATTCAATACCATTCATTGCATATTTTGGCCCAAACGGCACGTCTGCACCTCCTGTCACATTGTACAGCAAAAACATAACACCAAGCTCATTTTCACCCGAACCGGTAAACCTGACTCTTGTGGGAACGTACTCCCATTTTCATCTTCTCACTGTCAACGGAGTCTATGGCGGACCTTCAGATCCCGATAAATTGTTCTTTTTGTATATTGGCGGCAATTCAAATAACTCAACATATTATACATTTAGCGGATCGGTTTATGCGCCACCGCCCGATCTGGCGAACACAATCAGTTTTATGGGCGAAATCTGGGCAGTTACGGGTTTTCTAATTACCGTGACTGCCATTATTGTTATCGAAATGATGTATTCCCGGGAGCTGGCAAACGGAACCCTGGACCTTGTTCTTTCACAGCCTATCTCAAAGAGAAAGTTGATGCTTGACAGGTTCACCAGCAGTGCAATTGTCATGGTGCTGACGTTGCTGGGAATCGTGGCATTTGATGACATAAGCTTCTATTTATTGGCAGGTCGAGGCCTCCCGGTCGTATTGATAGAATCAGTGATCTTTGGGGTGCTTATCGCCATGATGTCAATTATGGGCTTTTCGGTTTTATTTTCTCGTTTCCGCAGATACGGTTTCTATTTCACAATTTCCCTGTTTGTACTATTTGCATTTGGCTCTCTGTTCGGCGGAAGCGAGATACTTTCAGCCTATGGAAACACTCCATCGAGCCTGCCCGCTTACATTCAGTTCATTTATCTATTGAGCCCCACTAACTTTCTTGACCTGTTTGCGAACTCTATCTCACCTGGAATAACATCATACTTTCAGCCAAACTACATTCCATCTGACCTGTATTTCCCATTGTCATTTGTGATACTTATTGGATTAGTCTGGGCCGTGTTTCCAGTTCTTCTTGCATACCTTGCCAACGGCAATCGAAGAATCTGAACCCACTCAACAAAGATGCTGTTAAAAATTTAAACCAACTCACTATTACCAGATATGATAGGTGCAATTCTTGCAGGTGGTTACGGTAAACGTTTAAAGCCAATAACAAACGACATACCAAAGTCCATGATCCAGATCAAGGAAAACTTCACTATACTTGACAGGCAGATCAGCGATTTCAGATCTATTGGAATAACTGAACTTTACATTCTCTCCGGTCACCTGGGAGAGAAGATCGAGGAGTATCTAACTCCAAAATATAAAGACTTGAAGATTACATATTTCAGGGAGGAGAAGCCTCTGGGCACCTTGTATTCTATGAGAAACCTCCTTGAGCACAGAAAAGACCAGGACATCATGCTCAGGAACGGCGATACGGTAACCGATATGAACTTCAAGGCGATGGTCAAATTTGCGGCAAACTCCTCATACGGAGCCGTTATTTTTGCAGTTAAGATGAGAAGCCCTTATGGCATCCTGGAAATATTTGGTGATACAGTAACCAGGTTCAAGGAAAAACCATTCATCAACGCATACATGAACGCAGGAATTTATATCTTCAAGAAGGAAATTTTCGACTACTTCTTCGAGAGTTATCCCGAAAAGGAACTTGAGACAACCGTTTTTCCCCGGCTTGCTTCAACTAAAAACATAGGCGCCTATATGGAGGACGCATTCTGGATGGGAATAGACAGCGAAAAGGATCTTGAGGCAATAAGGGAGGAATACTCGAACAGGGAAGATTCTCCCTGGGGTTACTATAAGACTGTTATGACCGACAAGAAGAGTACAATAACAGACTACTTCATCCGCGCAGAGGAAGAGCCAACCATCCATATACCCGGGCAATCCGTGGTCAGGTTTAACTCTGGATCTGGCATGATACTTCCGGAAAACAGGAGGTTCAGGGAAGGATCAATAATAGAGCCGAGAGGAGACGTTGTCATCCGGACAGCTGAACCCACCCGGCTTGAACTGATCACAATTCACTGATAACGTTATTTCGAAGAGTTACCAGATCTTTATGGTCTGCACGGGCTTCAAGTGGTTTCCCTTCATTCTCGCGAAGGTCGAATCGAACTTTTCGTGGACCCAGGCAGGCACTTCTGCCCTGAAATTGTCTGGAGAATGCGGATCATTGGAAACCTGCCACCTCAATGCCTCATCCCTTACATTCATTCTCCAGCTCTGTCCCCATCCTATGAAGAAGCGCTGTTCTGGAGTAAACCCATCAATTTCCTTTCTCATTTCCGGGTTACGCTTCAGCCTTCGTTCAAGCGCCTCGAATGCAATGCTCACGCCTCCAATATCCGCAATATTCTCCCCAAGCGTTAAGTCACCATTTACCTTGAGGCCAGGAAGAGCTTCCAGTGATCCGTAAAGTTTAGACACCTCTCTTGCTCTTTCAAGAAAAGCCTTCTCATCTTCCTGTGTCCACCAATCCCTGATGTTTCCATCAGCATCGAACTTCCTGCCTTCGTCATCAAAGCCATGTGTAATTTCATGCGCAATTGTTCCACCCGTAGCGCCATAATTTACAGCATCATCCAGCATCGGGTCAAAGAACGGCGGCTGCAGGATCCCAGCTGGAAACACAATCTCGTTTTCTGTTGGCGAGAAATAGGCATTCACGGTCGGAGGCGTCATCTCCCATAGCTCCCTGTCCACCGGAGAATTTACCCTCTTAATGTACCTCCGGAAATCGAAATTATTGGTCGCAGTAATGTTTTCAAAGAAGTTTTCCCTTGTTATCCTGATAGATGAATAATCGATAAACTTCGAAGGATAGCCAATCTTCGCCCTGAACCTTGAAAACTTCTCCAGGGCTTTTTCCTTAGTGGCAGGGCTCAACCAGTCGAGTCCTTTGAGCCTCTCTGTAAAGACTTCCCTCAGGTCCTCAATCATGTCGCTCATTCTTCTCTTTGCTTCTTCGCCAAACTCCTGTTCAACGTATAATTTCCCAAGGGCTTCTCCGAGATGTGAATCTGTAATTGAGACCATTCTCTTCCACCTCTTCTCCTTCTGTTTTCTTCCAAAGAGCTTCCTGGCGAAAAAGTCAAAATCCTCATCCTGTGCTGCAGTATGCAGATATGGTGCTGCAAAATGAAGGATTTTCCATTTCATGTATGTCTTCCACTCATCAACGCCACTTTCATGCAGAAGCTTTCCAAGACCGTCCATGAACTCGGGTTGGGAAACGACTACATAATCAACCTTCGGCAGGGAGATCTGCTGAAAATACGACCTGAAATCAATGGTTGGGAACCTCTTTCCAATCTCGTTCATCGATATCCTGTTGTAATTCTTCTCCGGATCCCTCAATTCCTCAGGGCGCCTGCTCACCCCGGCCATCCTGGTTTCGAGCTTGAATACCGCATCTGCCGCTTTAGTCGCGGCGTCATGGGAAAAACCATAAAGAGTGAACATGTTTGCAATGTGCTTTACGTAATCTTTCCTCAGCTTATCGAACGAATCATCGAAATAGTAATCGCGATTTGGAAGTGAAATTCCTCCCTGCTTCAGGTACATAGCGTAAACTTCACTGTTCTTGGCATCGGTGCTCGAATCCCATGAAAACAGGCATGGAATGCCTATCGAATGAAGATCCATGGCAACCTTCAGCAAATCTTCCCTGTTGTTCGCACTGTCAACTTTTTTCATATATTCATCAATGGGCTTGAACTTCAGGCTTTCAATATTCTCCTCATTTATACCTGAATAATAAAAATCGCCCAGCATCTTCTGAACAGGATCCTGGTTCTCATGAGGCATGGTCGCGCACTTCTCGAGTATTTTCACAAGGATGTACCTGTTCCTTTCAAAAAGTTCAGCAGAACCACTCCAGAACGCCTTGTCCTCCGGAATAGGATGCTCCCTGGCCCATGTTCCATTGCAAAAGGAGTAGAAATCATCAAAAGGATTTACACTCATATCCATGTACTTGGCAGAAAACTTTGGATCTTCTGGTTTCTCGTTCTCCCCAACTAACGCAATTTTGTAGTTAACAGGTGTGTGGACCATAAGCTACCTGAGCATTATATCAACATAAATATTGTCCAATATGCTCCCTGAAATTTCTGCACATCCCTGGGATGCATGAAAGGTTCAGCTTTTCGGCAAAAGATTTTCAATTATGGCATACTCATGATTATGGGCACAACCGTTGCTGATGTTATAGTGGAGACCCTTGTCTCCAGCGGAGTGAAGAGAATTTATGGTATACCGGGCGACTCCATTGATCCCCTAATAGACGCAATAAGAAGGAACAAGGATATACAATATGTCCAGGGCAGGCATGAGGAAGGATCGGCGCTTGAGGCAGCATTTGAGGCGAAGATGACGGGAATGCCTGTTGCCTGCATGGGAACATCCGGCCCGGGCTCGATACACCTTTTGAATGGGCTCTATGAAGCAAAGATGGATCATGTTCCGGTCATAGCGCTGACTGGCCAGGTCGAAACAGACCTCATAGGTCATGATTATTTTCAGGAGGTAGATATTAACAGGCTTTTCGATGATGTCTCCATATTCAATCGGCAGATCGTAAATCCAGAAAGCGCTCAATACATAACAATGAGGGCATGCCACGAAGCGAAGGTCAAGGGAGGAGTTGCTCACATCACGCTTCCGGTTGACATGCTAAGATCAAGTTCGGTGTCAAAGCAGCTACATGGGATTGCGAAATATCCAGCGATATCATACAATTTCGATCCGAAAGAGGCGGTTGATGCTATAAACCAGAGTAAAAAACCACTCCTGTTTATCGGAAGGGGTTCCATCGGGCAGTCAGCCTTGATCAATGATTTTGCGGAAAAGATAGGTGCACCAATCATTTATGCCCTGAATGCTAAGGGTATAGTCAGCGACTTTGACAAGAAAGTACTTGGTGGACTTGGCCTGCTGGGATCCAAGGCGTCAATCGATGCAATGAAAGATGCTGATTTGCTGGTGCTTCTTGGAACCAGTTTCCCGTACAGTGCATTCATTCGCGAAGATATCAAAATAATACAGGTAGAATCAAATCCTTCGAATCTTCACAAGAGGTTTAACTCAAGTATAGAATGCCTCTGTACCGTGTCGGACTTCCTGAAACATGTCAATCCAGATACAAAGGAATACAAGTTTTACACAAAACTTCAGGGGGCAAAAGAGTCCTGGATCAAGGAGCTCGAGAAAGCCGAGAACGACACATCGGAGCCAATGAAGCCCGAAATAGTGGCAGCAAGGTTATCCCGGAAAGTTGACAAGAATGCAGTCGTTGTTGTTGACACCGGCAACGTAACGGTTTGGGGGATGCGAAATTTCAGAACAGAGGAAGGAAAGACATTTCTCTTCTCACCTTGGCTTGGAAGCATGGGCGTAGGGATACCGGCATCGGTTGGCGCTTCATTTGCCACCGATCGCCAGGTCGTGGCACTTGTAGGTGACGGAAGCTTCGCAATGACGATGATGGAGCTCATCACGGCAAGAAAGTATGATCGCAGAATCAAGGTGGTTGTATTTAACAACTCAAAACTCGGGATGATAAAATTCGAGCAGGAGGTAATGGGCTATCCGGAGTGGGGAGTGGATCTCCTCAACCCGGATTTTTCAAAACTTGCCCAGTCTATAGGAATATACGGAAGGAGGGTCGAGAAACTGTCGGATCTTGACGCAGCGATTGACGAATTTCTCGCGGCTAAATCAGCGGGCGTCCTGGAAGTGCTTGTGAACCCGGATGAAAAGCCAATGCCGCCCAAACTTAGCTTTTCGCAGGTGAAGGGATACGTAACATCCATCCTCAGGGAGTCTCTGATGGAAAAGTAAGTACAAGCCTAAAATTGACTGCGCTTCAATCATTAATGTAAAATCTATCTTACCAAAGTCTGCAAGACCCATCTTAAGCTGGTCGTTGCCTTGTAGCTAAACCCAGTTATTTTATTAGCAAACGCAACAAGCCTTTATTTCCTCTTTTACCGACCACTTATTTATACAACGTTAGAATTATCCTCTCTGAAAACTAAGGAGAGTCAAGAATGGACGATGGTATGCTGGTATTCATTGATCTTTTTGTGGACTCACCACACGTAGATGACGTGGTGAGCGCTCTTAAGGAGTTCAAGAATATAAGTGAAATCTACGAGGTAACGGGTGAATTTGACATCGTCATCCTCGTCAAGGCAAGAGATATTGAAGAGCTGCGGGACCTTCTAAAGAATAAGATAATGAAGATACAGGGAATAAAGAGCACCGTCAGTTCTATAGTCCTGAAATCGCACAGAACCGCAGAACCAGTAAGAGTACAATAGATCCGGTCAGCGGAGTTGATCCATGTCAACTTTTAATATATTATTCTATGAAGATAATTGCTATTGCCTTTGTTTAGCAGGAAAAATAATCGCTTGTGATATTTCAATTATAGATCAGGAGATTGGCAGATGATTACCGCCAGTGCAGCATTCATAATTGTACTGGAACTAGGCTCTGTGGTTGTCGGCGGATGGTTCCTGTCATCTTACCTGCTTTCAGTTTACTCCACTAGGAAAACGCGACTCGACAGGATCTTTGGCCCGATAGAAAGATCAATTTACTATCTGGGCGGCGTGAATCCATACGAGGAGATGGGATGGAAAGCCTATCTCAGGGCCATACTGGCATTAAATGTGGTTGAGGCAGCAATAGGTTTCGTCATACTCCTGATCCAGGGCAGCCTGCCACTTAATCCAATGCATGCGCCAGATATGTCCTGGTCACTTTCACTTAACACAGCATTGTCATTCTCATCTAACACGGACCTGCAGCACTACAATGGTGGAACTGCGCTATCTTACCTGTCCCAGATGGCAGTTATTCAATTCCTTCAATTCACCTCGGCAGCCACTGGTTTGTGCGTTGCAATCGCAATATTCAGAGGTCTCACTGGCAAAACTAAGGGTCTGGGAAACTTTTATGTTGACTATACAAGGACTATTGTAAGGGTTTTGGTACCGCTGTCTGGAGTTGCTGCACTAATACTAATATTCCTTGGAGTGCCTCAGTCACTCAGTGGTTATTCTGTCTTCAAGACGCTTGAGCTCGGAGGTTCCGAAGTTGTCAAGTCTGGTCCAATCGCTTCTCTCGTATCAATAATGCAGCTTGGAACAAACGGTGGCGGATACTTTGGCGCGAATGCAGCGAATCCCTTGACGAACCCCAGCCAGATAACAAACCTCTTTGAACTGGCCCTCATGATGCTTATTCCTACATCCCTTCCATTCCTGTTTGGCAGAATGCTCGGAAGGATGAAGGAGGGCAGAACACTTATTGTTGCCTCGTACGCCCTGTATATCATTGATATTTTTATTGCCTTCATACCAATAACTCAAATTGGAGAAGGAATGGAGGTAAGGTTCGGAGCAGCCTCCTCTGTTTTCTGGACCGTAACAACGACTGCTTTTACAACCGGTTCTGTAAACGCCAGTCTGTCAGCCTTCAATCCGCTAATTATCCTTGCTGCGTTGTTTGGGATGATTATCCAGGCCACTCCAGGCGGGATTGGCGTTGGCGCAATGTACATGCTAATGTATATCATCATGACAGTTTTCATAGTCGGTCTCATGGCTGGCAGGACTCCTGAATATCTCGGTACCAAGATCAATGCAGGTGATGTAAAGCTCGCTATAGTTGCATTTCTCAGTCATCCTGTAATTATCCTCGTTCCAACTGTTATAACATTCGCGATCGGTGCTCAGGCTGCAGTTGGCCTTGGAACAAACTCCATAAGCTTTACCCAGATTCTGTATGAATACACTTCAGCCGCCGCAAATAATGGATCAGACTTTCTCGGATCAGCCGGCAACACCGTATATTTCAACGTAAGCACAGGGATTGTCATGTGGCTTGGGAGATTTATCCCAATTGCAGTCATGCTTGCAATTGCAGGTAGCATGGTACAGAGAAAGAGATATGCCTCTGAAGCCCTTCGCACCGATACACTGACTTTCACAGCCGTTCTGGTTGTTGCCATCTTCATACTCGCTGTTCTGACGTTCTTTCCATTCCTTGCCATAGGTCCGATCCTGTCATACCTGGAGGGGTTCAAGAATGGATTCTGAAGCTCATTTCGCGGTTACTAAATTCAAGACCAGCAAGCCAAAACTATACAAATTAGCGATACTCAAAGACTCGGTAAGGAGACTCAGCCCCACTGTTCTTTATAAAAACGTGGTCATGTTCATAGTAGAGATCTGTTTTGTCATAGTTGCGGTCATGGCGATCGATCCATCGCTTATACCTGAAGTTTCCAGCAGTACTGACGTTTCTTTCTATATTGAGGTTGCCGTCATACTTCTCCTGACAGTGTGGTTCAGTACTCTGTCTGACTCAATAGCCGAGGCCCAGATCAAGAACACGGCATCGACGCTCAGGAAGATTGAGAAGGAAGTGCCTGCGAGAAAGATAGTTTCCCAGGACCGCCGTGAAATAGCAGAAGTGACATCCAAGCAGCTAAAAAAAGGGGACCTCCTTCTTATAAAGAAAGGCGAGATTGTACCAATAGATTGCGAAGTTCTAGAGGGAATAGCCATGGTCGACGAATCCCTTCTCACGGGTGAGTCCGTGAATGTCAGGAAGTCTGTCGGAACTACAGTTCTTGGTGGATCCCTGATCACATCCGACAGCATAATTGCAAGGGTAAGTGTCAACCCAAGCGAGACCTTCCTGAACCGCCTGATAAAGCTTGTTGAATCATCATCCAGGCCCAAGACGCCGAATGAGCGTGCGGTCTCCATACTGCTTGCAGGCTTTACTGCTATTTTTTCAATAATAATCATATCAATTCTTGCCCTCGGTGTCATTCTTAAGCTCGGCCTCGACCTTTCAGTTTTAATTGCTCTCTATGTGTCACTTCTGCCAACAACCATCGGTGCTCTCCTACCGGCGATAGGGATTTCCGGTATCAACAGGATGTCTGAGAAGAGGATAATAATAAAGTCCGGAAAGGCAATTGAAGCGGCGGGAGACACAGATTCATTGCTTCTGGATAAAACCGGGACAATCACGCGGGGAACTAGAACTGCAACTGAATTTATCCCTCTTGGCAAGCATACGATGCGAGATGTCGGTGAAGCTGCGTTCATGTCCTCATGGGATGACGACACTCCGGAGGGAAAGAGCATGGTTGAACTCGCCTACCAGGAGGGTTTTGTTCCTCATGAGTTCGCAGTAATAGAACGGGTCAAGTTTGAGGAATTCAGTGCTTCCACGAGGAAGAGCGGAGCAAATCTCCAGGAACCTTCTGATTTCTTTCTGCCGAAAGGCGGGAAAGGGCTTCTTCAGCATAAGCGAATCAGGAGGAAATACGATCCCGACAGCAAAGAGGATGAAATTGACATAATCAAGGGTGCACCAGACGCAATTAAACTCGCGACAAAGACGGTGCCGCTTAACTACGACAATATCGTAGATGAAGCTGCAAAAACTGGTGACACCATTATGGCGATTGCCGAAGGTGGGGAGATAATCGGCCTGATCAGGCTCAGGGATGAAGTTAAACCTGGAATAAAAAGCAGGATCGCGGCAATCAAGAACATGGGGATAAAGCCGGTCATGATCACCGGCGATATTGAGGCAACCGCGTCAAGCATTTCCCGCGAAGTAGGCATTGATGATTATGTTTCAAGGGCTAAACCTGAAACCAAGTACGATCTTGTGAAAAAAGAGCAGGCAAGGGGAAGGATAGTAGCTATGATAGGCGACGGGACAAACGACGCCCCTGCCCTAGCTGCATCAGACGTTGGAATTGCTATGGCCTCTGGTACAGAACCGGCCAAGGAGGCAGCCAACATGGTAGATCTGGAATCGAATCCAGCGAAGATCATTGACGTTGTAATGATGGGAAAGCAGATCCTGATGACCCGTGGAGCGGTGACGACCTTCAGCATCGCAAACGACGTTGCAAAATATTTTGTCATTGTTCCAGTTATGTTCACTGCCGTTGCCCTGTCAAGTCTCAGCAAGTTAAACCTGCTGCATCTTACCCCGCATGTTGCTGTGCTTTCAGCGCTTATTTTCAACGCACTTATTATTCCGTTCCTCATACCCTTGGCACTGCGTGGAGCCGAATTCAAGCCGCAGAGCGCAATGAGGATATTCCTTAAAAACGTCTTTGTCTATGGGCTGGGTGGTGTAATATTGCCATTTGCCGGCATTGCGGCGATTGCATTCGTAATCGTTCACTTCGGGGTGATTTAGACATGAAAAAATCAAATTCATTAACCGTTCCTCTTAGAATAGCCGTAATATCGCTTGTTGTGTGTGGCCTGCTGTTTCCTGGAGTTGTTACAGGAATAGCACAACTTGCAATGCCTGTTCAGGCAAACGGATCGCTTATAAGTTTCCACAATACAACCATCGGATCATCGCTTATCGCGCAGGATTTCAACTACAGCGGTTTCTTCCAACCGAGAAATGATTCCGCATCTGGACTGGATCCCGATATTACTGTCCAGAATGCCACCGTCCAGGCCGCTCGGATCCACAATGTGACGGGGATACCCATGGCATATCTGGAAGGCATAATAAAGGAGAATACAAAATATACACTGTTTTTCTTCGGCTCTACATATGTGAACGTGCTAGACTTGAATTTAATTCTGGCTCAACATTTTCCGTTAATTTACAACAGATATATCGTATAATTCCTGATTTTTGGGAAAACAATTATTTCAAAGAAAAACACATCAAGAGAATGCGTCCATCTATTTACACGCGTCAAAACATATATGTAAGCTTATCTGTTAATATTTAACCAGATATTTTGTCAATTATGGTAGTATATTCTTCTCCCCAAAAACAAGATGTTGCAATTCTCGATCAAGAAGACAAATCTGCCGACTGGAAGAGGTATCTTGCAGCATTGAACTCAATGCTCAAGTCCAGGCTTTTCACTCATCGCCCATTCTTCCTTGCTCACGCCATGACTTTTGGTTGCAACTCTAGATGCAAAACCTGCACGTATTGGAAAAATATATCCAGAATGAAAGAGGACATGAAGACTGAGGAAGTTTTCCAGATGCTGGACGAGGCTTATGATGCAGGCATGCGCGGATACTATATGTTTGGTGGCGAACCACTGATAAGGCAGGATATAGCAAAGATAACGGATTACGCCAAGAACAAGGGGTTCATTACCGTGATGAATACTAACGGATCGCTTCTTGAGCAGAAGGCTGCGGAATTGAAAAATCTGGATTTTGCATTCGTTTCGCTTGACTATTACAACGATTATGACGATGTAATACGAGGCAGGCCCAACACATTTGGTGAAGTGATCCGTGGAATCTATGAGTTGAAAAAGATTGGCCGGACCAAAGTTGCACTTGTAACTACAATAAGCAGCCTGAACTGGAACTCCATGAGAAGAATGGCGGAACTTGCTTCAGACATGGGAGTGGGGATATCATTCAATTCAGTTGAGCAATCAATGGACTTTGGCCAGACAACAACTGAAACCACACCTAACTTTGACGTGGGTCTTGATTCAGAGAAACTGAAGGAATTCTACAGAACTCTTCTAGAACTTAAGAGGGAGGGATTTCCTCTGCTTGAGACAGAGGAGGTTCTCGAGGACTTTGTTAACAACAAACCGTGGAAATGTGAATTTTCTAAGATGTTTCTATACGTAACACCAAATAAGCAGGTATACAATTGCGACTATACCTATGCCTATGATCTAAAGAAAGGTTCCTTCGAGCAGTACTTCAAGAGCGATGGTTTCTGGTCATATGTGAAATCGTCGGAATCATGCAATAAATGCGTCAGGACCTGTGTCCGTGGTTATTCATATACATATGGTTTGTTCCCACGGCAATTATGGGGACTGGCCGGACAGGCGCGCTTTCTCTTCAACAAGCCAGAGGAATCATGCTCTGTACCAGATTCTCCGTTCAGCAATAAGAGCGGTTTCAGAGGTTTAAAGCCTCGTATCGTTCGGCACTGAACTAAATGGGACAAAGGACCAAGCAGGGTAACATGCTCAGTCTGTGTCTTTTGTAGAGATAAGATTCTTTTTCTTCTTTATCGATGATTCAACGGTTTCGAAACGGTCCTTGAGCTTATCGAGCACCTTGGGCAGAGTAGTATATTCCATATCCTCATCCGGGAGCCTGTGAGGTTCGAATGGTCCCATTCTCCTCACATAGTCAGCTATTTCGCCTGCTTTCATCCTTGCTCCATCAAAAGCAGGATCATCAAACATGTCTATGGGGCCAGACAGCTTGCCATCCTTCAGGACAAAACCTAGGCAAACCACTCTTGGCGGGCCATCAAACCTCGTCATCTTGGAGTCCTTCATGCCCACAGGCATTAACGGACCGTTAAACGATCCACGCATCCATCCTGAAACAAGGAAAGGATAACTGAATGCCTCCATAGCCTCTCCTGAAGCAGGAAGGCCCGATTGTATTCTTACAACAGCAGCAGGATCATCTTTACCAACATATTCCCCGGCAATGAATGAGAGTTTGTCTGTTGTAATGACGGCGACATTTTCATCAGGTAACTTTTCATGGCTGCTCTTGGTGAAGACGCGCTTTATCACATACTTGCTCTTCGAGCCTATCATTGCCAGTATATCATACAGGCTTTCAGGCGTTGAAAGCTCTATTTTTTTACCTGCAATAATGTCCCAAATCTCGAAGGTGAATCCTTCGTGCATGTTCGGATCTATTACCAGTCCAGGCGTATTGAAAGGATCGGCAAACATCTTGTAAATAGGATAATTGAAAGATCCTGGTTCGGTTTTATCCATCATATAAACGAGAAAAGGCTCGCTCTTCCTCGGCGTGATCTCCATTTCCGCAACTCCGGGACCCATGCCCTTGATATTGCCGGAAAACGCGTCTTTTAGAAGGTCCTGTCCTGCACCATATAATCCAACCGACTTCGCGACAGCAGTACCGGCCTTAAAGGCATCCCAGGCAATCTTATGGACCTCCTCATTGTCGATTCCACGGTCATGTATCATGGTAATCTGGATATCGTCCCCGATATACGAGACATAAAAGTCGCTCAGGACGGAAGACGAATGTTCCTTCACATATCTTCTAACCTCCGCAACAACCGGTTCATATACAGTTGTGTGTCCAGGCAGGCTACCTATGTCAGCTTTTATGTGTGAAATTGTAACTTTTGTCATATGTCATATATATAACTCTACCCTTATAATCTTTCCCTTACTATCGACGTAGTTGCTGCTTAACGCGCAAAGAACCTCTATCCAGTTCATGATTTCTCATTTATTGTCTTTAGGGTCGATCAAAAATAAGTTATGACCCCGAAAGCTTATCACAGGACAGATATGTTGACGGATTTTCAGATCGAGAACAAGGGTATCTATCTCGCGGCATGTTCGCACTCCCCCTTCTATAGGGAAATGAAGGCCTCTCTTGCCCAGTACGAGGCTGATCTCATAGAATACGGAAATCCATGGGAATTGTGGACTGAAAAGGTTAATGAATCGAAGAAACTCTTTTCACAAATAATAAATGCCCATAAGGATGAGATTGCTCCGCATTTCTCTGTATCATCTGCATTTGGTTCTCTTCTCAGCTCTTTTAAATTCAACGAAAGAAATCAGGTATTGACATCAGATCTCGAATATCCAACCACTAATCACCTTATCCTTGCACAAAAGAAATTTGGAGCTGAGCAAATACTCCTGAAGCACAAGGATTATCGCCTTACAAGTGAACAGTACAGGCTGTCAGCAAACAAAAAAACAAGGCTTATAACTTCCATACATGTAAGCTCTCTAAATGGCTTCAGGCAGAACCTGCGTGAGCTGGCAGAAATAGCAAGAAATTCTGGTAGTGAAATATATGTTGACGCATATCAGTCGGCAGGAAATACGCCGATAGATGTTAAAAAAGATGATGTCGACTACCTCAGTTCCGGTACTTTGAAGTATCTGTTAGGACTGCCAGGGCTTGCTTTTCTCTATGTCCGGTATGATCTAATAGAAAGCCTGGAACCTTCATTCATAGGTTGGTTCTCACAGGAATTCCCGTTTAGATTTGGACCCGAGGAGCTTCGTTTCGCACAGGGTGCAGAACGATTCCAGTCTGGAACATGGGCAGTTCCCTCAATATATGCTGGTATTATGGGCATGAAGACGATTCTTTCGATCGGTGTAGATGTAATAAGGTCAAGAGTGGAAAAATTAACTTCAAGGGCTATTAAAGCAGGAGAAGAACATGGTCTTGAGACAATAACGCCCAAAAACGAGAAGGAAAGGGGGGCGATTGTTTCTTTCATAGTTTCGAATGCACATGATATGGAAGCCAGGCTGAGGGTCAACGGGATATTCACGTCGAGCAGGGATGTTGGCATCAGGCTCGCCCCTCACTTTTACAACACGGTCGATGAAATTGACACAGCTGTAGAAAAAATCTCTCAACTATCCAGAAAAACATAATGGAGCCGAATAAAATATATTTGCTTCTCTATGCTTTCATTACAGCACAGCTTACCCTGGGTAAGTTATAAATGCATGCTACACCTTAAACTGCAATGCATTCAATTCCTGAGTCAGAGTATCTAAAGAGGCTTTCAGTTCTTGCCTCGATAATGGAGAAGAGAAATCTTGGTGGTGTTTTTCTTTCAAACCCTACCAATATAAAGTATTTCTCAGGCATGGTTTATATCCAGACAGAACGACCTGCGGGACTTTTTGTTACGAGAAATGCGGAAGTCTATTTCATGGGCCCGAGGCTTGAAGAGGAACATTCCATGCTACTTTCCAGTGTAATAAGCAATTCATACTCATATTTCGACTATCCCGGGAAAGTGCATCCCTTCAAGCAGTTTGTCAAATGGATACGTGAGTTGATCGGTAATAAGGTTCTGGGTTTAGACAATCCTTACATTTATCCATCCATATACGGTTTCAAGGGAATACCAGTATCTGAAATAATGTATGAGGAGAATATCCTGGACATTGGCTCATCTCTCTATGATCTGAGGAGAACAAAGAGCGAAATTGAGCAGCAAGTCATCCGGGAGAGTGCGAAATGGGCAAATTATGCTCACAGGCTTCTCCAAGAGTACACGAGGCCCGGCCTATTTGACTTCCAGATAGCACATAAAGCCAGCTCTGATGCCACGCTCGCAGCAATGAATGCATTTGGAAGAGATGCCCAGCCCCCAATAAGATATCCGATGGATGTTGTGGCTGGATTTCGAGGCCAGGTTGGCACCCACTCTTACTACCCGCACGCGCTTTCGATAAACAGGCCAATCAAGAAAGATGATCTGCTGGGAACAGGTGCAGATGGAAACATCGACGGATATCATGTAGAGATAGAGAGAAATATATTCGTAGGAAAGGTTACAACCCAGATGCGGAGATACCATGGAATCATGGTTGAAATGCAACAGGCGGCTATTTCCGCGTTAAACGTAGGATCCAAGTTCAGCGACATAGATCGTGTTGTGAACTCCTTCGCAAAGTTGAACGATGTATCCCAACTTTTGCTGCATCACAGTGGGCACTGTATTGGGCTCGAAGGACACGAATCACCGTTCTTCGATGTTGGGGACGACTCCGTCATTCGAGAGAACATGGTCTTTACGGTTGAACCGGGGCTATACATTCCCAAACTTGGTGGATTCAGGCATTCAGATACGATTATCATGCATAAGGATGGACCAGAGGTAATAACCTATTACCCGCGCGATATAGACGATCTAATTGTTGTTTGATTCCGTTTTCCTCTCAGACATGATGCTTTAAGATAACTTTCTTAAGCTTTAAAAATGTTAAAACGGCTCGATTTTACCTGACTGTGACTAAAATTAGGAGACTATTTTCCTTATCCACAAGGAAAAAGAGTAATATCTGTTAGAAATTAGGCGGTAATGATCAGTGGTCTGGAAATAGCAATCCTGGTGATTATAGCATGGATAGTTATCCTGACCGCTCTTTCCGGTAGAATTGCTAAAACCAAGAATTTTCAGGTTTATGGCCCTTTCCTTATGTTTAAGGCTGTTAAGAACAGGGGTGTTCTGGACCGTGTTGCCAGAGTCAATGGGTCCAAAATATTTTCACGATTATCAGTGGTAATAGTTTTAGTTTTCCTGGTGGGCGGTATAATCCTTCTTCTATACGAAAGCTACCTTGCCACTCAGATAAAGGAGGTTGTGTCAGTGCCTCTTACGGAATATCTTGTGCTTCCCGGCATAAACAGGGATATTCCTCTGGTTTATGGGTCAGTTGCCCTCATCTTCTCTGTGGTGGTTCATGAGCTAATGCATGGTATCACAGCCAGGAAACACGGGCTCCCTGTTTCTTCGGTAGGGGCTCTCTTTTTTATAATACCGGTTGGTGCATTTGTGGAGCCGGAACAGGAGGCAATGATGGCCGCGGATCCTGTCGTTAGGCGGAGAATATTCGCAGCGGGACCTTCAATTAATATAGTTATTGCACTGATATCATTCCTCATTCTTGTCTTCCTCCTTATGCCATCTGTTCATGCATATCAGCCCGGAGCTTATGTGCAACAGGTTACCTCAGATTCTCCCGCATCAAACCTGATACTTCCGGGATCTGAACTGGTCAGTTTTGGGAACTACAGCGGTAACAATATACTGAACGAGCTTCAGAATTCCACCATTCCACCAGGAACTATGACGTCAGTCGGAATACTTTCCGGAGGAACTTTCAAGCAAGCAGAAATGCCCGCCGGACTTGTTATAACCGGAACGTTGAAAGGTTATCCCGCCTACAACACAATTTTCCCTGGAGGAATAATCGCAGACATAGGTTCAACTCCTATTTACAACGATAGTTCTCTCACCAACTCCCTGGACTCTATTGCTCCTGGAACTTCGATCAACATAACCATGATATACGAAAATACGACTTCCTCTGCCGTCACTTATACGACCATAAACCTTACAACTGCTTCAAAATACAGCTACTATTCGCAGTATGCACCCGGACTCAACTCACCCTCATTCAAGAGTGAGAGCTTCCTTGGAGTGACTGCTTCCTGCCTTGGAATAGACGGATATTCCATGAGCTTCATGAAGGCAACTGTCTTCGGTTCAGACGCAATCTATGGCGGAACCGAAGGATTTTTCACGACTCTTTCTCTACCTTTCCAGGGGTTATCACCTGTGCCCTCGGCGCTAGCTTCCCTCTTTGCTACTCCATTCTACACACCACTATTCTGGTTTGCAACCAACATGTTATTCTGGGTTTTCTGGTTAAGCTTCCTTCTTGGCCTGACAAACGCTTTGCCCATCCTTATTACTGATGGTGGGCAGTTCCTGAAAGACACCCTTTACATATTCGGAACGAAGAGAAAAATAAAGGCGCTATCAAACGAGAAAACAGCTGGCGCCATCGCTAACTACCTCGGGCTGTTTATTATATTCCTTATATTCTGGGAACTTCTAATACCCAGAATAATTTAAGAATTACAGTGAATTGGCACCAATACCAGAGACGGGGTTAGTTGGCCCTCAATCTTGAAGAAGTGCCGAGCACTACAAGAATTATTAGGGAGTAAACAATCAGGTCAGCGTAACGATAGTATAGGGAAGTGTACATATATGCCGTTTCCAGAAGCAGTCGAAAGAAGGTTAAATAAAAAAATCTGCATGAAATGCAATGCAAGGAATGCACCAACAGCAAAGAGGTGCAGGAAATGCGGTTCTCCCGATCTTAGAATGAAGGCAAAGGAGAGAAGAGGCGGTCAGTAAACGGATTCTTCCGGCTCGCCCTCCGCTGCTATAGTCAGGATGGAAGGAACTAACTGCGAGTACGAGGCTTTTGAGTCCTTCAGGCGATCCGGCGCAAAACCGGAATATGTTCACATAAAGCAGCTTGAAGACCGTAGAAAGAAACTGACAGACTTTGACATCATATTTTTTCCAGGCGGATTCTCTGCAGGCGATTACGTAAGGGCGGGGGCTATTTTCGCTGCGCGAGTGAAAGCTGCCTCCGGAAGGGATATTTCTGAATTTAATGATTCACACAGGCCGATTATAGGTGTATGCAACGGTTTCCAGGTGATGGTTGAACTCGGGCTACTTCCTGGAGAATCTCGCCTTGAAAAGAGGGTCACCCTGACGTTCAATTCTTCCGGCAGGTTTGAGTGCAGGAAAGTTTTTGTCCGGATAGCGACCAGGAACAGAATGATTGGATCAGCTTATGTCGGCAGGAACGCCTGGGAGATTCCAGTGGCCCATTCTGAGGGTCGAATTGTCCTTGATTATCCAGAGAGCACATTCAACTATCTTAGTGATGGTGGAAACATTCTTTTCCAGTATGTTGACCCTGAAGGAAATCCGGCTGGTTATCCATGGAACCCAAATGGATCATACGGCAACATCGCAGCTCTTTCAAATTCTTATGGCAATTCAATCGGCCTTATGCCACACCCTGAGAGGATATATTACGCATACCAGGCTGCTGAAAAACTGGAACCAGCGGCGGGAAAGCAATTTTTTGACGCAATCGTCGCTTACTCGAAATCTTTATGAAATCTCCGAGACTTCGTGAAGAAGTTTACGGGACTCTTCCCTGAAATGAACCAGGGATGTATCATTGACTACAAGATAATCGGAAAGAACTATTGCCCTCGCTATGCCCCAGGAGAGTTCCCTGTTGTCTCTTTCTATTAGTTCCTCGAGGTTTTTTACGTCATCCGGCCTGTTTCTCTTCAATATGCGGGAAAGCCGTGTGGCCCTGTTTGCAAATATCGCGACCACGAAGACATGTCCCTCTACGCTCTTGAAGTAATCAAGTTCCTCATTATTGCGAAGCCCGTCAATTATAATGCTGTCAGAATCGCTGATTGTCTCTATTGTCCTTCTTGCCCATATATCCTTCCCTTTGAGAAGTCTCTCTCTTGAGGCAAAGTCTCCGATATCTGAATCCGTAGACGGTATCCCTTCAACAGCAGCGTACTTTCTCACGGTATTTCCCATGTGAAAGTCGGCGAATCCCATTTCACGTGCCACTGAAATAAATTCATCCTTGCCTGCGCCCGGCATTCCAGTTACTACGAGTACTTTCTTAGCCAAAAAGGAACCCCATTCCCTCGTCTGCTTTCTTCTCTTCGTCCTTTAAAATAGCATACAGGTGATCTGATCTATCTTTTTTCAGCTTTTCCATCAAGGAACCGAATTTTGCATCTACAGCATCTATCGCCTCACGGGATCCTTCAACCATAACGATGAGTCCGGGTTCCTTAAAGTCAAGGGAGGCGGCATCTTTTGTTACGATTGACTGGCGTCCTATAAGGTCATCGTTCTTCAGGGCATCCAAAGTCGACCTGTTTTCTGGCTTTAGAAAGTAGATGGCAAACACGTCTACCGCATGGGTCTATACATAATAAATTCTTTGAGCATGAATCACGTTAGAGAAAGATTAGCTGCAAATTTGCAGAACCGCTCATAAAAAGTATATTAATTGATTTGCTATTCTTGGCGTTATGGAAAATGTAGATCTCAGTATCGTGATCGGTGGGCCGCAGGGAGGCGGTATCGACACAGCTTCTAGCATGATCAGCAAGGCATTTACCTACTCCGGGTATCAGGTAATTTCTGTGCGGGAATTTCATTCAAATATAAAGGGCAGGCACAGCTATATACATCTCCGTGTGAAGAATTCCCCGGTTCGTTCAGTAAGGTATCCTGTTGACATCCTGGTTGCCCTCGATCCGGATACAATATTTGAGCACCATGAAGATATATCAAAAGGAACAAGGATCCTTTATGACGCAGACTTCGAGACATCCGAGCTTTCTCAGGCAAGAATGATTATGAGGGACACATCGAGAAGAATCAAGGAAATGCTTGAGAGTACAGGTCATACGCTAAACGTCAAGGGCGTCCTTGAATATATGAAGTCAAAAGGCGCTGTCCCTATTCCAGTTTCATTCGGTAATGTCGTATCTGAGGCTGTGTCTGACGGTACTCCTACGAGGTACTTCAACACATTCGGAGCAGCGGCCACTCTTGCAGTTCTAGGCATAGATAAGAATTATGTTGAAAAAGTGATCAGAAGCGTTTTTGGAAACAAGGAAAAGGTCATTGGGCCAAATATCAAGGTTGTTGATGCAGCATATGATTACTGCTCCAAGAACAAGCTAAGGATAAAAAATCTGCCTGACCTGGAAATGGGTAAAAAAATGCTTCTTACAGGTAATGATGGTTCTGCGATTGGGAAGGTTATTGGCGGGTTGAGATTCCAGACCTATTATCCTATAACTCCTGCCAGCGACGAAAGTACTATTCTGGAAGAGCACGAAGAACTTAAGTGGATGGAAGGAGAGAATACCAACCTTATAACAGGCGGTGTAACAGTTGTGCAGGCAGAGGATGAAATATCTGCAATAAACATGGCATCAGGTGCTGCCATGACTGGAACCAGAAGTGCCACTGCGACGAGCGGACCTGGTTTTTCACTTATGGCCGAGGCCATATCTTTTGCTGGAATGGATGAGATACCACTAGTTGTCACACTATACCAGAGGGGAGGACCCAGCACCGGTCTGCCAACCAGAAATGGGCAGTCTGATCTCCTCTTTGCGCTTCACACGGGACATGGGGAATTTCCAAGAATTGTCATCTCTTCCGGTGATGTGAAGGAATGCATAGAAGACTCTGTTCGTGCCCTGAATTATGCTCAGAGGTATCAGCTCCCGGTTATACACCTCATTGACAAGAACCTTGCCAATACGACTGAGCTTGTTGATATTCCCGATGCGTCTTCCCTGAAGGTACAGGAACCGGACAAATCAGATGGCAAGGACTCATTTTCCCGGTTCACCCTGGACACAAAGAATGGTATTTCTCCAATTGGGTTTTTTGGCAGGGATATATTCTGGCTAACTGGCGATGAGCACGACGAGAAAGGCCATGTTACTGAAGATACTTGGATGAGGGACAGGCAGATGGAGAAGAGGTTCCTTAAGATAGAAACATGCGAAAAAGAGGTACCAATGTCTGAAAGGGCAGTTGTTATCGGGCCATCCAGCGCTGATGTAACTTTCATGACATGGGGAAGCCAGAAAGGGCTTGTCCTTGATGTTATTGATGCTCTTGGAAAGAAAGGCATAAAGGCAAATCTTCTCTATCTCAAGATGTTCGAGCCCTTCCCTTCAGAGTTTGTCTCGGAAGTGTTGAAGAAGGCAAAGAAGGTAATTGGAGTCGAGAGCAACATGACAGCTCAGGCGTGCAAAGTCATAAAGATGAATACAGGCATAGGCATAGAAAATCTCATCCTGAAATACAATGGTCGGCATGTAACTGAGGATGAGGTTATGGATGCCTCGCTAAGGATAATAGAAAAGAAAGAAAAAGTGGTGGTGTTGAAAAATGGCGCATAATTTTAGAACTGACGTAGCAATTGACTGGTGTCCAGGATGCGGTGATTTTGGCATTCTGACGGCACTTACGCAGGCATTTACAGAACTCAACCTGGATCCTAAGAACCTAGCAATGGTTTCTGGAATTGGCTGTTCAGGGAAGACCCCGCACTACATCAATGCTGCGGGGATGCACACACTTCACGGAAGGGGTATACCTTTCGCGACGGGCTTGAAGCTGGCAAACCCAAACCTGAAAGTAGTGCTCACAGGGGGAGACGGCGATCTTCTTTCGATCGGTGCAGGGCATTTTGTAGCCGAAGGCAGAAGGAACACCGGCATAACTGTAGTACTCTTTGATAACCAGGTGTATGGTCTCACAAAGGGGCAGGCTGCTCCCACGATGGCGCTTGGAATGCAGACAAAGTCGCTGACTAGGCCTAACGTGTTTGGGCAGGTCAATCCAGTTGCGCTGGCACTTGCGTCCGGTTATACGTTTGTTGCCAGGGGCTTTTCCTTTGATACAAAGCAGCTGAAAGAGATTGTAAAGAGGTCAATAATGCATGATGGATCTTCTCTCATTGACGTGCTTCAACCATGCCCAACTTACAATAACATAAACACAATGGAAGTTTACAGGCAGAAGGTATACAAGCTTGAGGACGACAAGTCATGGAACCCAACAGTGAATGAGAGCAACGTCGATCATTATGAGGATATTTACCAGCGTGCATTCGTTAAAGCGCTTGAAATGGACAAGAGGATCCCGACTGGAGTTTTCTACGAGAACAATACTATTCCAAGCTTCCCGAGGAGGCTCAACGAACATGTGAAGGATTACCTTAGCTCACCCCCTGCGCTGCAGGCTGTTCAAAAGAATGGAAAATCACTGGTCGATCCTGCAAACAGCTTTGCAGACAAGATATTGCAGTAAAGTCCTGGTCAGGGATTAAACGAAATAAGCAAATATTGGGGAGGGGCGGAAAATTATGCCCTCCCGTTCATTTATATTAAATTATCAATTCAGAAAGAGTGAGCATTGCGTAATCAAACGTTGGGAAAACATGATAAATTAAGTCAAATGGAGCGGATTACTCTAATCTAAACGTTCTATTATCTCATTCATAAAGAGGAGTAAGGCTAACAAAAGTGAGATTAGACGAAAAGAATCAGCATTCTGGTAATAAGTTGAGCCTAAATGACATGCTTTTGGTAATACAAGTATGAAGAATTCTCTGGATTCAAAGAAAAACTAGTCGTTTTTGGAGGATGAGATCACAGGGATGTTCAGGGAGAGGTATCCTTAATCTTACACATAATTCTGGACACTACGTCGAAACGCAATTAATATCATAAGCGTATTTCATTGACAGGCAAAAAATGGAGCTTTTGTTAGGAAAAGCTGGTCATTATTGCTATCAGACTATTTTGGTATAGGCCACCACCGCAAAATAGATTCCAAACGCCAACAGAAGAGCAACACTTACAAGCCTCGTTGCTTTTTTAGCCCACTCTCCATATGCTCTTACTCCAATCTTGATAAGCAATGATAAAGCCAGAACCCAGATAGCAATGCCGATGAAAAGAAAATAAAATACAGAATATCCGAAGGCAGCTAGGAAGCTCAGTCCAACAGAAAGCCACCATCCAATCTGAAGTGGATTTACAAGGCCAACAGATAACCCTCTTAAATACGAACCGGAAGCTTCTTCTGATTCTGATGTCTTATTCTCAAAGATTTCATAGGCGACAAAAAACAGGAAAAACGCGCCTATGATGTAGATATATCTATTATAATTAGTAAGATCTACTTCGCTCCTCAGGAAAAAGACAATGAGCATCAACGTAAGATCAGCAGTCATAGCTCCAAGGCCTATACTGAAAGCCTTCCACACCGACGTTGCAGCTTTCCGGACTATCATCGCAGTTACCGGTCCTGGAGGTGCCGCTAGTGATATTCCAAGAAGAGTTCCTACCAACCCGTCCAATAGGAGATTCAATGCCATTGATATTCTTCACAGTATAAAGCTTGACTCGAATACATGGGAAGCCAGAAAATTTTCATTTTAAGTAACTTGATGTGTAACAAAGCAATCTAGGATACCTAAATATAATTGAAGTAATTCATGAACATGGAAGAACAATTTGAGGTAAACTGGCATGGACACGCATGCTTCACCTTGGGAATGACAAAAAAGGTAATAATAGACCCATTCCTGGAAGGAAACCCTGTTGCTAAGATTAAACCTGATTCGGTGAAGGTTGACATGGTTGCGGTTACTCATGGGCATTTTGACCACGTTGCCGACGCAGTCAAAATTGCGCTGAAAAACTCAGCACCTCTTATCACCATGGTAGAGCTTGCAGGAATTCTTCAGGAGGAAAACAAGGACCTGAATGCAGTCGGAATCAACTATTCAGGATCAACCACTATTGACGGGATTAAGTTCACCTCTGTACCGGCTTTCCACTCATCTGGGTATAACGGTAAGTATGGGGGAAGCCCCATGGGGATAATAGTTACAGATGGTCTTAAGGTATACCACGCCGGAGACACAGGTGTTTTCAAGGACATGGAGGTTATACGGGATCTGTACAAGCCTGATATTGCATTACTGCCGATAGGTGGATATTATACAATGGGCATCCCTGAAGCACTTTACGCATCAAAGATGCTTGGTTCGAAGTATGTTGTTCCAATGCATTACAACACCTTCGATGCAATCAGACAAGATCCGGGCAAATTTGTTGAAGGCTTCAAGGACCTTAAGGGACAGCATGCACTTATTGCTGAAATAGAGAAGCCAATGAAGTTTGATAAAAATGGAAACAAACTATAAACCCGTCATCAAGGCACTTGGAATAGACGCTGTCGAGTATGAAGCAGCAAAAAATGAATCCCAGGAAATCCGAAAATACGTATCCTCTAAAATCGGCGCGAGACAGTTCTGGCAGGTTTCAGAGGATGAGCTTGTTTTTATATATTCTATCACAAGATCATTCAGACCGCAGGTTGTCGTTGAAACCGGTGTCGGTCCCGGAACAACAAGCTTAGCATTCATTTCAGCCCTGGAGAAATTCGGTGGAAGGCTTTACAGCTTCGATCTGGGAAAGAAGTACGGCGAAGAGGAAAAAGGAGAGCCCGTGGGATTCGTTGTACCTCAGGATATGCGCAGGAATTGGAACCTGACATTCGGCGACAGCAAGCTTACCCTTGGAAAGGGTCTCGCAGAGATTGGCCGGGTTGATCTTTTCTTACATGACTCCGAGCATACCAAGGAACATGTACTGTTTGAGCTTAATACTGTGTTGCCGTACCTTTCAGATCGTTCCTTGATACTTATAGACAACTACGACTGGACAGAAGCTCCGGGGCAATTCGCCCAAAATAACAAGATGATCCTCACACATGTAGTTGATGACCTCTGCGCAATTTGTCGAAAAACTTGATTGCCGCTTATCGAATGTTAGCAGTTATTCTTTTCTAGAGGATAGAATATCGTTCATTTCATCCTCTTTTACAGTCCGAGACTGCGATTCGTCGGCATCCATTTTCAGCCTGTGCTGCTTTCCAATCTTGATTCCCTTAAACGTGTTCAGGACCTCATCCTCAAGGAGATATTTCTTCATCAGTTCATCATGATCTGGAACAGTTATTACTCGGGTGCGACCATATCTTCCAAGGCTTCTTGTGACTGTTATGATAAGACCAAGGTCGTCGAGTTCTGAAAGCAGGTCCCCTATTCTCCTTGAAGTAAGCGACTGAACACTGAGCTCGTCGCAAATTTTCTTGTAGTTCTCGTAAATCTCACCAGTGATCATGTTATCCTTGTCCTGGTCCTGAGTTACAACCGCACTAAGAAGGAGTATCTTCGAGTGAAGCGGAAGGCCGTTTATGCTCTCCCTCAAAATATTCATCTCATATTTGTCTCTTGCTTTGTAAACGTTCTCTTCTCCTATCTTCTCCATGAAATCGCGTATTCCGATCTCGATGGAAATGCGCATAAGATCTATTGCCTTTCTTGCATCTCCGTGTTCTCTTGCTCCTATAGCCGCACACAGGCTCACAGCCGATTCTTCTACCATGCCTGCCATGCCAGTCAGATTAACCCTCTCCTGCAATATATCTCGTAGTTGTGAAGCATTATAAGATGGAAAAACAATACTTTCCTGGTTCAACCTGCTTCGAACACGTGCTTCAAGCGTCTCAAGGAACGATGTATAATTTGTAATCCCTATAAAGGAGACCCTGGACGATTTTGCATCGTCTGCAAGCTTCAGTATTACGTAAAGGGAATCACCATCATTTTTCCTGGCCAGTTTATCAATTTCGTCCAGTACCAGAACAATAAAACCGGAAAACTTTTCAATTTGTCTCAGGAGCTCGTTATAGATACGCTCAACCGTCCACCCTGATAACGGAATTTTTTCATTCTCGTTTGCTATGATTGAATTAGCTGCGTTGACCAGAACTGAATAGGTGGAATCGTTAAGCTGGCAGTTGATGTAAATTACCTTGACCTTCTCTGGAAAAGCCTCTTTCAGTAGGTTTGAAACCTTCTTTGCTACCGATGTTTTTCCGGTACCGCTCTTCCCATACAGAAGAAGGTTTGACGGAGGGCTGTTCCGCATAACGCTGCTCAGGATCTTGACCATCTGGTCTATCTGATCGGATCTATGTGGAAAGGAGTCAGGTATGAAAGAGCTTGAAAGTACTGTGAGGCGAAGATCATTATCGACCTCGTTCGATCTGTATTTAAAAAAAGGATTTGTCATTGAAACCGGTAAAACTGGTTAGAGTGTTGAAGTACTAATAAGTATTTTTATGAAATGGCAAATGAATAATTACCCAAGGATATAAGGATATAAACTGGATCCGGTGATCTCTTTTATCTTCCCAACAAGATAAATTGATCCAGTGACAAGTATCCTGTCATAATTCTGGATCATGTACTCGTATGCTTCTCCTATATCAGCGATAATTCTGCTCTTCTTGAAGAAAGAGCCGCAGTATTTGCTGAATTCTTCGGGTTCAAGCGACCTCTCTGGTTCGTCCGGGCGCGTGAATACAACCTCCTCAGCTATTTCGCTTATTGTGTGTGCAAAGGTATACCAGTCCTTGTCATTCAGCATTCCAAGGAGCACGGCGGTCTTTTCCTTGAATATCTTCTGATATGATGTCACGAGAGCGCGAGCGGCCGGTGGATTGTGCGCACAATCGATAAGAACGAACGGTTCACGGCTTACAATCTCCATTCTGGCAGGCCACAAAGCCTCTCTTATGCCCTTCTCTATCTCTTTTCTTCCTATCTTGTCAACTCCAGAAACCTCTGCTGCAAGAACTGCTGTCTGGATATTCTTTACCTGGTGGAGACCAAGCATCCTTGACTCAATATGATATGAATCAATCATGCCCTTCATTTCGAACGAGATTCCATCTATGCCCTGTTTTACGTTTTCAGCTATACTATTCTTTGAAACTTCAATGAGCTTTGAGTTCTTTAGGTCTGATATTCTCCTGATCGTCCTGATCACTTCATCCTTTCCATCAGCAAGGACAACGGGCCTGCCTTTCTTTATAATGCCACCTTTTTCATAAGCTATTGATTCGAGCGTGCAGCCGAGGCGGTCAAAGTGATCATACCCAATGTTGCAGATAACTGAAACTTCAGGATCTATTATGTTAGTGGAATCAAGTCTTCCACCAAGTCCAACCTCTATCGAACCATAATCGACCTTTCTACTTGAAAAATAATCAAAGGCCATCAGCGTAGTTATTTCGAAAAATGTTGGGTTTCTCTTTGTCTTCATAAGATCAACTATAACAGGCAAATATTTCGTCATGAATGATTCCATGTACTTGTTGCTTATGAAGTCCTTATCAACGACAATACGTTCATTGAATTTCACGAGATGAGGCGAAGTGTACAGGCCGGTGCTGAATCTCTGCCTCAGTACGTTATAGATAAATGAAGATACAGAACCCTTCGCATTTGTTCCAGCTATATGAAAAGACCTGAATTTATCCTGCGGGTTACCGAGCCTCGGCGCAAACTCACGCATTATATCCAGATCAAGCTTTACACCCTCCCTCTTGAGGGAGTAGAGGAACTCTAAATCCATCGAGGGCGGTATCATTACCAAGTTAAAGCTTTAATGCAGTATCGTTTATGGAAATCGTTTTAAAAAAACAGGACATATGGATGCAATGTTAACAGAAAGATCCTATATCGAAGATCCGTATGCAAAAGAGGGTAAGGGAAAAGCAGTAAAGGTTGAATTTACGGATCTTGTGGTGGACAAAAGTGTCTTCGTTCCTACCGGGGACGGACAGCCAAACGACAGAGGGGATGTTATTATCGATGACAAGAAGTATGTCATCGTGGACGCCTGGTATGACGGGGAGGGTATCCATCTCATGTCTCTCGATACTTATCCTACAGATATCATCGGAAAGGAGGTAAATCAGGTTATCGACTGGAATATCCGTTACCTGCACATGCGCTTCAGAACCGCACTTTACATATTACAGGGCATAGCTGTTAAAGATTATTCAGCCAACTGCAGAATAAACCAGACATATGATGATTCCGCATGGATTGATATCTACCTTGACAACATAACTGAAGATACAGTAAATGCCATACTGGAGAAAGCTAGGGCCATTGTTAAAGCCTCTGTCGAGTTGAAAACTAGATTTGTCACGAAAGCTGAATTCCAGGCATCCAGCGAGTTAATGGCAGTCACCAAGGGAAAGGTTCCGGACTTCGAAAAGATTAAACTTGTAAAGATACAGGACTATCCGGAATTCCCAGATATGGGTACGCAGGTAAGGAATACATCAGAAGTTGGCGTTATAAACATAAAGACAACGCTCGTGAAGGGAAAGATCAATAACAGACTGAGCATAACACTATCCTGAAGGTGAAATTGACTGGACCCAGAAGTTGAACATGTAAAACCGGGAAGAGTTCCACTGTCTGCAAGGGCATCAGCTTTTCTTTTCATTATTGCCGCCATATCTGCGGTCGCAGTCGCCGCGTTCGGGGCTTATAATCTTGGTCCTGCTTATAACTATATTCACAGTTACACGCCAGCATATCTATATTCAGTAGTGACACAGTTTACTGTCTATCTGTCATGGATAATTATCCTTGCCGCAATTCTATATATGGCATACTCGACAATTTATGGCAAAAAGTCGCTTTTAAGAGGCGACACCGAAGGCAGGAACGCGAGCAGATCTTATGCCACATACCTTGCTGCGTTTGCACTGCTTGATCTCTTCCTATCCGAGATAGAGGCAATTGCTGGCGTATCCCCATCAAACCTCGGTATGCCCGACAGCTCAGCAATCGTGGTATATGGTTTCTCAGCAGTTCTTTTCTCTCTGGTCATGCAATTGGTTGCCGTTTATCCAGTAGCTTATATATTCAGGAATTTAGAGGCAAGAGGTATCATTCAGAATAATCCCCAGATGAGAAAATGGAGAAGCCTTGAGATTGTGCTGACGGCATCGGCAATAGACCTGGTTCTCGGTTACATAGTTCCTTTTGTTGGTCCCGACTCCATCTCGATGTTGCTTACTGTCATGGTCCTTAATTACATATGTCTCAGATCCGGTTTCACTCGATCCCTACTTGCATATTTCATCTCTACTATGTTCAGCGTGATGTCATTCATTGTGCTTGACAATCTCCTGCTTTCCGTCCTTCTGACAGTTTTTCTCCTCATCTGGGCATTTGTTGGCTTTGCATGGATCACTTCGATAATGATGTCTTCCACTCTGAAACCCAGAACGCAGGAAAACCGCGAGGAGATTGCCAAGAGATACATTGATGGAACAGATTATTCAAAGCTCTGGGTCAGGAGCACATGCCCTAATTGCGGTGAATCAAAATTCCATCTCGAGCCCGATGGATCACTGAAATGCGACAAGTGCAATGAAATATTGGAGAAAGACGCAGAGGGCAAGTTGAACATCATAATACAGACTAAGAGGGTAATATGAATTTCCAATTACCTTGAAACAGCTGTATTTCAGGAGATCAACCAAAACCTCCTTTTGACAGGAAGATAAACAGGTAAGGTATTAGTTAATAAACAGAGAAAGATATCTATTCAGATGAAGTCCGATATAGCTTTCATACATGCTCCAAGCATCTACGACTTCAGGCGCAGGCACCTAAAAGAAGGTCCGATTGGAGACGTCGTTCCATCAACGCCTCTATTTGAAATGTATCCGGTTGGCTTCGTCAGCATGCTGAATCATGCTCTCGAAGAGGGTTTTTCTGGAAGGATCTGCAATCTAGCAGTGCTTATGTTGTCAGATGATGCATTTGATGTTGAAAAATACCTTAAGGGTGTTGACGCAGATATCTACGGCATCGACCTTCACTGGCTACCACATGTTCATGGTGCGTTTAATGTTGCAAGGATCATTAAGAGGATACATCCTGACAGGAAGGTGGTTTTCGGTGGTTTCTCCTCCAGCTACTTTGCGGAAGATATACTGGCGTCAAATGAGGCAGTTGACTACGTTATGACCGGTGACCTTGTTGAAAAACAGATGAACTCGCTGATCGATGCTGTCCAGAAGGGAAGCAATATTGAAAGTGTTCCAAATCTTGTATATCGACGAGAAGGCAAGATTGTAAGGAATCCACCGCTCAAGGATCCGGATCCAACGGCCACTGAATTTATCAACTACCAGATTCTTGTCAAGAATTCCGTTAAATATCATGACATAAAAGGGCACCTTCCCTTCTACTCATGGATTACGAACCCAACCGGGATGACTCTAGTACAGCATGGATGCCAGCTTAACTGCGGTTTTTGCGGTGGTTCGAACTTTGCCTATAAGAATCATTATAACTTCAATTCACCGTTAAGGAGGGACCCAGAGAGGGTGGCAGAAGAGATAGAAGTCGTGCAGGACACGATAAACTCGCCGGTTTTCATCGCAGGCGATATTAACCTGATGGGAGAGAAATTCTATGTTAAACTGTTTGAAGAAATCCGCAGCAGAGGTATTGATCTGCCACTTTTGACAGAATATTTTGTTCCCCCAGGGGAGGATTATTACCGCACCATGACAAAATTTGTCCCACAGTTCATGTGTGAAATTTCTCCTGACTCGTCTAACCAGAAGATCAGGTCTGAAACTGGCAGATACTATTCCAACGAAGCACTTGAAAAATCGATAGACCTGGCAAGAAAATACGGTTCAAAAAAATTTGACGTATATTTTTCCATCGGTCTTCCCATGCAGAGCAAAAGCGACGTGCTAAGCGACGCCGACTACCTTGAAAACCTTATATCCACACATGGATCCAGTGAAATGCCCATATTCGGCTTCATAAGCCCCCTCACCCCATTCCTTGATCCAGGTTCCCTGTTCTATGAGATGCCGGACCGGTACGGCTTCAAGATAACTGCCAGTAAAATAATGGATTACTACAATCTTTTGGACAGGGGAAATTCATGGGAAGATTTCCTTAACTATGAAACAAAATGGATGTCAAAACGGGAGATGGTTGAGGCAACCTACGAATCAGGCATCAGGATGGTACAGGTGGGGAACAAGGTTGGCTATATTCAGCGTATCGACAAGGATAGAATTATAGATAACATCATGAGTTACATGAATGGGGGAGAGTACACTCCTCACGAAGATAAAAGCAAGCATCTCACTTACATGGTCAAGGAACTGGACTGGTCACGGAGGCATGGTGTCACTGGAGTTTCTATCGCTGTTTTTCTCTATTCCCTGTATGAGCGCATGAGACGCAGTGTCGTTGCACAATAGGAAAGCGTATATTTATGGGTATTCTTTTTTATGCTGACAGGCAATAATATCAAAGTAGGGAAGTGGTCTTATGACATTTGATGACAGAACCTTGAAACTGCTGAAACGAATACTTGTGGCTACCGACTTTTCGGAAGAATCAGACAAGGCAGTAGATTTTGCTGCTGCGCTCGTCTCGAGAGATAATGAGTCAACTCTCTATATAGTGCATGCAGTAAAACCATCGTTTGTCCCACTGAGTGATGACTTTGGGGCTGCAGAATACGTTATAGACGATATCGAGCAGCTTGTGAAAGACGACAGAGTAAAGGTTGACAATATTGCAGCTGCACTAAAGAAGAAGGGAGTCAAAAACATACAATCAATAGTTGCGATGGGAGATCCTCAAGCTGTGATTATAAACGCTGCTGAAGAATTCAAGGTTGGTCTCATTGTAATGGGAACGCGCAAGCACGGATTCAAAAAGGGGATATTCCTTGGTTCAGTATCTGAACACGTATCTGCTAATTCGCCTGTCTCCGTGCTAGTTGTCCGGTAACTTTGAAACAAAGCAGTTTACACATTGGAATTGAAGGGTGGTTACTCAAGTTTCCTTAATCCAATTTTTCCATTTTCCTCGTAGAAACCAACTATGTCCCCTTCTGAAACGTCAAGTAACTTGACTATTTTCTTTGGTAGTGTTATGCGAATGGATGTGCCCCTAACTGTTACATGAGCCACTTCCAGTAGCTGCTTCTTGTCCATGTCACGGAATACCTCCACTTATTATAGTTATTACAATTAGTGAATTTAATTCCTTATTTAAAGGAAAAGAGTTGTGATAAGCAGTCTGTTTTTATATTTGTATGACCTAACGGTCAGAGATACTCATGGTAACTAAGCCGGCAAGAATGTATTCTAAAATAAGCGGACCTGCCTATACAAGAAGGGAGTTCATGGGTGGTGTTCCATATCCGAAGATCACTACGTTCACACAGGGTAACCAGAAAAAGGATTTCCCAGTTGAGATGAGACTGGTCGCGAAAGAGTCCTGCCAGATCAGGCACACAGCACTGGAGGCAGCAAGGGTATCCGTTAACAGGAAGCTCCTTGAATCTGTAGGCGTGGAAAACTATTTCCTGAAAATTATTCCATATCCTCATCACGTCATCAGGGAACACAAGATGGCAACCGGTGCAGGTGCTGACCGTATTTCAAGTGGAATGAGCATGGCTTTCGGAAGACCTGTTGGTACTGCCGCGAGGGTCCATAAGGACGATGTTCTGCTTGTTGCGAGGGTCAACCTGGACGCAGCCGCCCGCCTTAAGGATGCGATTCATAAAGCATCATTCAAGCTGCCAACACCATGCAAGGTGGAAATCGCCAAGGGCCGCGAGGCAATGAGTAAAATAGGCCTTTAAAGTTTTTCTGTATTATCTGGGGTTTTCCCTGCTACCGAGAAAATCCTGTATTATTTTTGCTGCCAGCATTGCAGTATTTCCGTTGTCGTAAAGCGGGGTCATCTCAACTATGTCGAATGCTACAATTCTCCTGGCAAGCTTGTTTATGAGCAACCTCAGGTCTCTAGCCGATATTCCATAAGGTTCAGGCGTACCAACACCGGGGGCATATGCAGGATCGAGGCCATCCATATCTATTGAGAAATATATGTTGCCCTTTGCCTTATTGTTGATTTCCTCGGCAATTTTCTCCATCCCAAATTTGTCAACTTCCCTCGATGAATAGAACCTGACTTTATTATAGTCGGGATCTTCATATTCCTCCTTTGATGTCGATCTGGTACCGACGGAGAAAATTCTTCCTGGACCAAGTATTTCAAGTGATCTGTGTGTCACACACGCATGGTTGTGTTCGTTGTCAAAATAAGATTTTCTAAAATCCGAATGCGCATCTATAATCACCATACTGCACTCCCTGAAATTTCTTACGGATCCGGTTGTTATTGAATGTTCACCCCCGAGCATTATGGGAACTTTACCATCGGCCTTCAACACAGACACCAGGGATTCGACAGTATCTACAACTATACTTGCATCCTCTTCCTCTATCATGTCGCCAAGATCGGCTATTTTCAGATCAGGAAAGTTGGTCATGTACCATGGATCATATGCCTCAAGGTTCCTGTACGCATATCTGATTGCAGAGGGTGCAAGGCGAGACCCTCTCCTGAACGATGACGTACTATCAAATGGAACACCGAATACTACATATTCTGCATCCGTGTAAGGCGTAATTGCATCCGGGATCCCGGAAGGCTGGAAAAAATGACTTAGTTCTGAAATACTATCTTCCTCTTTCCCATGGTATCCCAGTAAGGAACCTCAGTACCGGGTTTTACCCTGTCAAGAATTTCATCGTCCAGAGGAATTATGAATGTTTCAAACGTCTCGCTATCCATCAACTGAGCCTCTTTATTTGTGATGGAGAGAACCTGTGCGGTCTTCTTTTCTATTATAGGCACCTTAATCTTGTGTTTTACCGGGAAAACAACGCTCCTCTTCTGGTTGTCGAAAGCTCCAATAGCCACTATTCTAGCCTTTGCCTCACCATGCTTGCCAGGCTTGGACATTGTGAGTTCCATTATCTTGCATGGTTCCTCATCTATCAGCATGTATCGCCCAACTTTTAATTCCCTAACTTCTGCTTCCTGCCAGCCCATTCTATATCTGCATTCGGATTGATAAGTTAATAATTAATTTTTGTTATTCAGGTCTTTTGCAAATTGTCTCCAGAAAAAGATTAAAGTTGGAGGGAAATTGAAAAATACAATCTTTAAATTTGAAAACGCAATCTCTTCCGAACATAATGAAGAACCTGTACCTGACAATAGGCATAATCCTCCTTCTTGTTTCGTTATATGCATTTCTGAGGGACAGTTTAATAATTGGGGTTGTTGTTGTCATTGTCGCTGTATTCTTCATCTATCCAGACGCACGTGCAATGGTTGCAGGCAAGTCGATATCGACATTGACTTATAACAGCATAATCGAGCAAGGGCTTCGCAAAATCGATGGCAGTAACACGATCATTAAGAAGGAAAACTTTCTTGAATCAATGGAAAAAATACGGGACCTCCTCTCAGAACAGCAATTCGTCCCAATAGTAGGCTATGATTCTGTATATCTTCAGTATAATAATGAGGCAATGGCCGGTAATGCACTTAAGCAGGTACTTGAAAAAGGGTTGAAGGGAGATCTCATTCAGGATAAATCTACTTGGAGCGTTAGAATATTATTATAGAAATAACAACTATTCAAATGAAATTTTCAAATTTATATACGGTGTTATAATGCCCAGAGACCTTGATTTGCGTCAAGGAAGGGCACGTGGCCTAGCCTGGATAGGGCAATAGCCTCCTAAGCTATAGATCAGGGGTCCAAATCCCCTCGTGCCCGCTTTTTTTGTCAGAAGAGATCAATTCTCAGTCTTATTCCATACACTCTATTTAAGAACCTAACATGAAGTTAGGCTCGTGAATGGTAAATTTAAACGAAAACCAAAAATTTACTGTTTTGCTTCTCTTATTTGAGGTTTTTTGATAGCAGTCATCTGTAATTGCAAATTTTTAAGATGTTCATTGCTTGGGCGTCACATATATTGGAAAAAAATTAAGAGATTAGATTCACATCTCAACGTATAGCTAAATATATCTGTTTTTTCTAAGGCTAATAACCATTAAATAACTTGAACTCATAACCAACGGAATGAGTGTTGGTGAAAGACTAGTCATACAGTTTTTCATAATTGGCGTCATAGCGGCAATCGTGTCTGGGGAACTTCTTTTCCTCTGGATGCAGACATTTTACGGTGGCGACCCGGGACTCCAGGCCGCATACATTAACGCGCCGACCATAGGGACAGGCATAGGTGCTGGTTTATTCAGCATTCTTCTCCTTGCTTACCCGGTATTCAAAAAGCGTGACTCATCATATGAATGGGATGATTTTAAATGAACGATAAAACCAGAAAGGAACTTATCTGGATCGCAGGGGTCCTTGTAGTACTTATTGGAGCTGCAATTGGAAATGTTATATATATTTCAATGCATAATGATAACCTTGCCCAGAATGTGGACGCACATCCGACTTATCCCAGCAATGCGACTATTATTAGGGTCGATGCAACACAGTGGTCATGGGCTTTCATTTACGCTAACGGAACGGAAAGTGTCGATACCTTCAATGTCACTGTGGGCAAACCAGTGGTTCTGGTTGTAACTTCAATTAAAGGGGCTGAACAATTCGCCGTAATACATGACTTGTCGATCCCAAAACTTGATGTCCAACTGTACGCGATACCAGGTCAGAACAACTCTTTAAGCTTCACTCCTACTGTTGTCGGATCATATTACTTTGAATGCGTAGAATACTGTGGACTCGATCATTATGAGATGAGAGGAATGATGAATGTGGTGGCGTGATGTTTTCATTCGGCAGTTTATTTAGCCTTGCCTCTATTGGCCTTACTGGAACAAACCTCAACCTGCTTTACATTTCCATCATACTTGGAATAATCGGCATTGTGCTCTTTTATTTCTATTTCAGGATAGTTCCAGCGAAGGAATACTTGCATGAAGAAGCAGAGGCAGCGGGATACGAAAGGTCAAATGAATATGTGAGAGACAAACTCTCAGATAAGCCCAGGGAACTAAGCTGGAAAATATTTCTTTATGATGATTCCAAAAGCATCGGTCTGAGGTATATATTCACAAGCATACTGTTCCTGTGCATAGCTGGATCATTCGGTGTCCTTATGCGTGTTAGTCTGACAGAACCCAGTCCAACAATAATCGGTCCGGCTCAGTATAATGTCCTTATGACGGAACATGCAACCCTCATGATTTACATGTTTGTTCTGGGGGCAGCGCTTGGTCTTGGTTTTTACCTACTTCCGTCGCATCTTAAGCTGAAAAAGGACACCATGGGTGTTTACACATCATTTGCATACTGGATATGGCTAGCAGGCGGTTTATTCATTCTTATATCAAGAGCAGCATTGAGGTGGTATTTCTATCCTCCACTTTCTCTTGAACTGACGCAAGTCGGCGGGGGCGAATTTGCCTGGCTGGCCGTACTTGGTTTGGAGTTGATATTCATTGGGCTCATGGTAGCCTCTGTTTCGATAATCAAGATAATCGCTTTTGACAGGTCTCCTGACATAAAGCTTAATCAAATGTCACTTTTCACCTGGTCTATACTATTCACGGTCATAATGGGAGTCACATCCGCTCCGCCCCTGATGGTGGGGCTTGGAATGTTGTTCTATGACTATTTCAATCCAATATTCTTCATAACCGGTACGAACACCCTCCTCTTTACAATACTTTTCTGGTTCTGGGGGCATCCTATAGTCTACATGGCTGTTATTCCATTTTTCGGCATAATTTATGAAATTCTTCCGAAATTCACAGGATCGAAGGTTTACAGCTATAATTCCGGTGTCTGGGGACTCGGCCTTCTGCTCATACTCAGCGAATTGGTCTGGGGTCACCATCTCCTGAATTCCGGTCTTGGAATAGAATGGATAACGTTCTTCACGACCATGTCGTTCCTCGTTGTAATACCGTCGGCTATCACCGTTTTTAATTTTATTGCCACACTATGGACAGCTAAATCCATCAGGATGACTGTTCCAATGCTTTTCGTTCTTAACGGCATAGTTGATTTTATAATAGGAGGTATAACGGGCGTTATGCAGTCATTTGCCCCTTTCAACGAGCAGGTACATGGAACATACTGGGTCACCGGGCACTTTCACTTCATATTTATTGGAATAACCATGGGAATATCATTCGCGGCCTTTTACATGCTGTTCCCAACCTTCACTGGCGGGCGGAAATATAATGTTTCTCTGGCCAGGTGGCACTTTGGGCTTACCGCATTAGGCTCATACATCATGGCGTTTGCCTGGTCAGTAGGCGGATTTCTCGGCATGCCACGGGCTGTTGCGGGATACTTTGGCTTCTTCCAGGGATACCAGGATGCCTCTATAATCGGTGGTGTTATTATCGGGATTGCACAGGTCATTTTCCTGTACAATATAGCTGTGAGCTGGCTCAAGGCGCCATCGACATCAACGGACAATGCTTTTGAACAAGGGAATACTGGCCCAACTGATTCTCATAGCGCTGAACTGAACAAGGTTCCCGCTGTATCAGGAGGAAAATAGTCATGGAAGGAAACAAGGCAGGCGTAGTATTTGTGGTGATAGTTCTGATCATGGTTGGAATCGGTTTTACATTGATGCTTAACCCTCCCACGGTGAAATCATTTTCATTGCCGCCTGTCCCGTCAAAGGGTGTCAAGCACTATCAAAATATTACGATTTATGCCGATGCAAACGGCTGGGACTACAACCATGGAACCGTAAATCCAACATTATACATAGCCAATAACACTGTTGTTACTTTTACCGTGATAGAAGAGGATGGTGAACCGCACACATTGACCATAAATCCTGGTTCTTCAGAAACCTCATACCAGGACACTTTGCTCTCAACGGCTCAGATCACCACTATTCCCGGACATGTTTCCACCACGAAGGCTTATTTTGACTCAATCGGTGTATACACTTACTGGTGTACTGTCCACCCGGAAACCATGGTAGGCCTGATCTACGTCAACGCAACAGTCAATGTTACTGTTCCAACCGCTCATTATGCGAACTACTCAAATCAGACACTGAACCTCCTGAAAAACAACCTTACGGCAAACGGTGTTCTGTATCCAACAATTGCCCTGCCTTCCAGCACTCTTCTTAACCTGACGATAAAAGATACGACCTCAAGCACATATGTTCTCAGGATTTCTTCTGGTTCCAAGGTAGATACATCCAACTATTCGACGATTATAAACGTGACTAACAAGACAAGTAAGGTATCGATCCCCTTCAACCAGACCGGTCAATATGTTTACTGGAACTCGAATAATACAAGCCGGTTCGGTACAATTTACATATACACTTCATTGGTAAACACATCGCTTTACGCTGATTTCAATGGATGGAATTACAGCCAGTCAAGTGGAGTCAACCCCACCATATCCATCTCGCAGGGAACACTTGTCAATTTCACCTTAATTGACGAAGATAATCTAACACATGCACTGGAAATTAATCCTGGAAGCAGCGAGAACTCAAGCACGTCAATATCAGTTGCATCCGTCAGCCCAACAGTTAAAACATCACAGGGGTACTATCTTTTCATGTCAACCGGAAACTACACTTACTGGGACCTTTACCATCCTTCAACAGCCGTTGGTATAGTCAACGTAACCAATTCTTCTTCAAGTGCGTCCATATCATACACGCCGAGCTCGGTATCTGACCCAGGTAACTATATCTCTTTGCTTGGCATCCAAACCAGAGACGAACACAACCAATGAAACTTTCTGAATTCATACAGGTTTCCAAGGGGGGAATAACGTTCCTTGTTGTACTTGTGGCAATAACTGGCTTTCTCTCCGATCCCCTGGCTTTATCTCGAATTATATACCTGATTCCGCTAGCTGTGTCTGGCACCCTGGCATCCTTTTCTGCCAGTATATTGAACAATCTCTACGATATGGATATAGACGGAAAGATGAACCGTACCAGCTACAGACAGGATATATTAAACGCTGGAAACAAAAAGATTCTTGCGTCTATTGCACTCTTATTTTTGCTGGGATCCATGCTGCTATCTTATTTTACAATAAATTATCTGACATCAATATTCATCTTCCTCGGTTTCCTTAGCTATTTTGTCCTTTACACCGTGATACTGAAGAGAAGAACAACCTGGAACATTGTTATTGGGGGCGTTGCGGGAAGCTTTCCGGCGCTTGCAGGCTGGGCAGCGGTCAGCGGTAACGTATCGGTAACCGGTCTGTTTATTGCCGCCCTGGTCTTTATGTGGACCCCGACTCATTTCTGGTCCCTGGCATCTTACAGGAGTGATGATTACAAAAAGGCCAATATACCAATGCTGCCCTCCGTGGTGGGAATAGAGGCAGGATACACCTGGATTATGGTGAATACCGTCATACTGATACTTTTCTCCCTTATCCCGTTATTCTTTATCATCTTTAAACTAAGTGCAATCTTCCATGTGGGCATAGTCTACTACATCATGGCAATAATATCGGATGCATACCTCGCGTACCGCATGCTTGCAATACGCAGAAAGCACTATGCTCCGGCACAGTTTAAGAGTGCCTTCGTATTCTCCAACTTCTACCTTCTCATACTCCTGATTTCTATATGGTTCGTAGTTATATGACCGGTCCGCGAAAACCGGATATATTGTACCTGGCACTCTTCTCTGGTATAGTCGCCATCTTCCTTGTCTTTATCAACTATTCTGGTATTTTTATCAGGAGTGGTACTGGGTCTGTTTTTGTTGGTATTGAGGTTGCATTGCTACTTGCTCCGATCTTAATATTTATACCGGCACCTCGTGTCTCAAGGATTGCAGGAAATGCAGTCTTCATATTTTATATCGCACTCGGCGCACTTCTCTTTGGCACCTACCTTTTTGTTCCCTGGGCAGCGATTGTTGCTCTTCTGGCAGCGTTCCACGTTCGCAGATCGGGCAGAGACACGATGAAACTGCTGGGGGCTTCTTCATTTGTTTTCTTTTTCATGATTGTTGTATCAAGCCTGATTCGAATGGATTCCGGCGTACCATCTCATATTCTCATGTTCTCGATATATAGTGATGAGCAGCCAGCTGGAGTCCCTCTCCTGTTTTATGATGGAATAGTAATCCAGTCGCCTGCCCTTGTGCTCACAATCAGCCTGCCGACAATGCTCATCTATCCATTGATATCGATCGCAATCGCCGAAAACTATCTCTGGATATTCAGGTCATATTCTGGCGGCGGCAGATTGAGCTCGGCACTTTCAGGAGCCGGAGCCGTTTTGGGCTGCCAGTGCGAATCCATAACGGCAGTCATGCCAAGCCTTGCCGCTCTACTGATTTCAATTATTGTTATACCGTTGCTTGTAGAGTCCCTGGTGCTTGTGCTGCTGACAACATTGACGCTGTTTCTCCTGCTGAGCCACAGAAGGGGATTCATAAGGCTGCATGATCCTGCTGCTAAAAGAGGGATGATACTACGCGCAATGAGTTACGTTTTCATACTCTCCATACCATTTATTGAGATTTATGGACTTATTATAGGTCTTGTTCATGATGAAACCTTTTTCTTTGGCATAAACTTCCTCATGTTCATCGAGGGTGCTATTGTTGGAACATACCTGATAAGCATTCTTCAAAGCGGGAAGCCAGGCAGGCATTCTCTCATATGGATATTACTTTCAACCTTTCTTTTGCTAATATGGTACATTCCGAGCCTCGTGATGCTCGCCACCGAGGTTCCTGCCTATTACGTCCTCATGAATCTTAGCAGTTTGGGCGCTGGTTTATTAATAGCCACTCCTTTCAGCGCCTATACAATCAGGGAAAAGATTGTTCTTCTGGAATATATCACAATGATGTTCTCAATGTCAGGAATCGTCCTGCTTTATGCGACATCCTTCAACATCCTTGTCTGGAGCGCATTTACCCTTGCTTCCCAATTTTACCTGTCCATCATTCTTACCATCATGAGCCTACCGATAATGTGGTATATCACAAATCTATCTCTTGTTGTAAATGCAAGCTGGGAAAAGGACTTTCATATTATTTCTGCTGACTGAAGCAGTTGTATACCTTCTCTTTTACTCTTTTCTAGGATTCATGCTTCATCCGAATCTCAGTGCCACATTATATTACCTTTATCTGTTGATTGTGCCTTTGCTTCTTATAATCACGATAGGTAGCGATCATGCACTTGTTAAGAACGCATTAAGAAATATTGAAAGCAAGGACTGGACGGTTTTTGTTACAGCGCTTTTCATATGGGGTTATATTTTCGCATTCAACAAGTTCTCTCCATTTGACATGTTCTATGGAATTGCGATTATAGACGAAATCAATTTCCGGTTTCTCGTCTTTAACATGCTTTCTCGATACATCAGGAGAGAATATGCGGTGGTTATACAGGCTGTCCTTTTCATGCTTCTTTACATGAACTACATCATCTTTGAGCCGGGCGGATATCCGGGCCTCTATGCACCGTTGTACGTTGTGGACATGTTCAGCATGGGAATTCTCTACGGTGTTCTGGCATATCTAAGGGGTTCTATCTATCTCGACTTGATTATTCACCTTTCGCTATTTGACATGGTGTACTTTTCTCCTCCCATACCCGGCTGGATACCCTATGTCATGCTTCCCACTTGATTGATCAGTGCCCGGTAATGTTCCGGGAGCAGTTCGGGGCGCCCATGCTTATCAAGGTGAACCATTGTTATTTTGGCCCTAGCAGCGTCTATATATCTTTTTCTGAGGACAGATTCAAACACCACGCTTGTCCTTCCCACAGCAGATATCCATGTTTCGCAGACCAGTTCATCATCCAGCTTTACCTCACTTAAATAATCGACTTCCACTCTTGCAACAACAATGCTCATGCCTTCAATGCTTTTCTCGGAAAAATGCTTCCTGAGGAAATTAATCCTGCCCAATTCAAAATAAGAGAGAAAAACCGCATTGTTCACGTGTCCATATGAATCAATGTCTGCGTATCTTACCTGTATATCCAGCCTGTCAATCAAATCATTTTGCGTCAAGGGTTTCCTCCAACGATTTAATTATCCTGTCGGGGTGTTCCAGCAATGTCTTTATTGCGTTCGACCTCAGATAATGTATTCTGGACCTAGCGATACGATCATGGTATTTCATCGCATGCATCCGTACATTTGAAAGATCAGGTGCATCGGTGAATATGATCAAGCTTGCCTCTACCGAAGATAACAATGGCTTCAGAGAATCATTCCAAAGTGGATTGATCGCAATTACGGTGCCGACATGACGGTACTTCAAGGAATCAACCAAAGCCGCTGTAATTACCGATCCTGAGGTCAGAATAAGGCAGCCTGGAGATTCAGAAGCAATCTTATCCAATTCATCCTCCTGACTTGGGCCAGCATTTATATATACGACATTGAAGCCTGCAGAAACCATTCTACCCGAAAAATGGCCCTCTGTTACATCGTCAAGCGGAACGTGCAGGGCAACTAGTAGCTTCTTCATGCAAGTTGCCCATAATAGGTAGCAAATAAGATTTACGATGCAGATAGAGCGATAATAAGATGCTGCTTTATACGAGACTGTTTTGATGCCCTCATTAATATGCTGCATGAAATAAGGGTTCTTGTAATCAAGGCAACGGGTGCTATGCATGAAATACAAAGAATCTTCACTGGACATCTATGCTTTTGTGAACTGCTACCAGGACGAAATTTCCGGCTCATTCATAAAGAAGATACACCAGGTGTCACAGGACGAATTCATTTTCCAGATATACAGGAGCGATGTCAAGAGGAGGTCCCTTTTCCTATCACTGTCCAAGGGAATCGCATTTCATGATGTTCAAACGCCTGAAACACCCTCTAACATGGCAATGACCCTGCGGAGCATGCTTGAAGACAGGAAAATAATTTCAATTTACCAGATAAACTTTGACAGGATACTTGGAATGGATTTATCCGGAGGCCTAAAAGTCATACTTGAGGTCTTCAGGGAAGGCAATCTTATAGTTTTGCAGGATAATATCATAAAATTCGCCTACAATCAGCGTGAATGGAAAAACAGGACTATAGCACGAGGCTCGCCATATAACCCGCCGGAATCTCATGATCCAACTATTCTCGACCCAGAAGGCTGCGCCCTGATATTGCGCAACAGCAAGGCAAACATAGTGCAGACACTTGCCACTCGTTTTAATCTTGGAGGAGAAATGGCTGAGGAGGTTGCGTTCCGGATGGGCTTGGACAAGAACACCCAGGCTGCATCGTTTGCACGTATTGATGACCTGAGAAATGCAATATCCGGAATTCTGCAGGAATCAAGAAATAACAGAGGATTTCTTTACTCTAAGAGTGACATAGTCTCTCCGGTGATTCTGAATCATCTTCAGGAAGAGCCGGAAAGAGTATTTGATTCATTTGCCGAAGCCCTTGACTATTATCTGCAGAATTACCCGGAAGGGGAGGCTAAAGAGTCTCCAATGCAGAAGAGGATAAGGTCTATCGAGAAGAGTATAGAAGAATTCAAATCCAATTCAGAGAAATTTAGGAAGCAGGGAGAATTCATATTTTCAAACCTTAAATCCATTGAAGTGGTCATTGAAGCGATAAGAAACCAGGAGAACAGGGTAGTTAAGGACTTTAAACTGTTCCCAGGGTGTACAGTTATTTCAATAGATCCTGCAAGAAAGCGCTGCCAGGTCGATCTGAATGGCAACATCCTCGACCTCCAGTATAACAGGAAACCGTCTGAAAACGGTAACATCGCATTCCAGGAAGCAAAAGATTTTCATGCCAAGATAGAAGGGGCAGAGAAGGCGATAGAAGAGGCAAGGAAGCAGGTTGTTCCTGCACAGAAAGCGCAGAGGAAAAAAATGAGGAAAACCTTCTGGTTCGAAACCTATCGGTGGTTCTTCACATCAGAAGGAAACCTTGTCCTAGCAGGAAAGGACAGGAAATCCAATGAAAAAGTAGTAAAAAAACATATGAAGCAGTTCGATCTTTATGTCCACGCAGATCTTTACGGAGCTCCAAGCACAATAGTAAAAGGTACGGATACAACCAGGCCATCCGAGATAAGTGCAAGGGAATCATGCCAATTTGCGGTATGCTTTTCCCGGGCCTGGCCTGCAGGTCAACTTTCCGGATCTGCCTATTGGGTCTACCCAGAGCAGGTTTCAAAAACAGCTGAATCTGGTGAATACGTAACATCTGGTTCATGGGTCATCAGGGGAAAGAGAAACTATTTTTTTGACCTGCCAATGCATCTTTACCTGGGCAAAATAAACTATTCGGGAGAGATTTTACCAATGGTATCTCCGATCCCTTTTGAATCTCAGGGAAAATTGATCGAGATTATGCCGGGAAAGACTAGGCGAGATGAAGTTGCCAGGAAGATCCGGGAGGAACTGGAGACGAGTCTTGAAGAGATTGAGAGGCTCCTTCCTCCGGGTACATCTGATATAGTCTAGAACTGGGAAAGGAGCTTCTTCAGCTTTTCTATTGTTGTTACATCTCTCGGCTCTATTTTTCTCTCCAGAGCAGCATAGTAGGTAAAATAATCCCCGTAATGCACGAGGTGCATAATCTGGGCGATTCTTGAACTGCCTTCGACAGGAATCTGCTTTGCCTCTATTCCCGTTAGATCTATTGTGAACTTTATCCTTTCTCTCACTTTGCCTGAAGAGCCTGAAAAGTAGTAAAAGGCAAGGTTTTCCTTTCCGTAACTGCTTTCAAGCGCCATTATCTGGTTATGATCGAGCTCGGGGAACGAGGCGCTGAATGCCAGCAGCTTAGAATTCTCATTGAACTGAGTCTGCCACCTGTATGCAACTGACTTGAAAGGCTTGAAACCCATGATTACCGGAAGCTTTTTGGCTTTTACAAGGCCTGCAGCCTCCTCTTTTATCCTGTCGTTCATCATATCCAAATTTTCGACGACCTTTGATGCTTCCCTCAGGTCTTTTGAATGGTCATGCATCAGCGATGAAATGAGAGGAACAAGCATGTATCCCAGGGCAGATCTGGGTTGAAGTCCACCTGGAATTATGAGAGAATTGCGGCATATCTTGCCAATTGTTCCACCAGAAGTGATTGCTGCTGTTTGTGCCCCTCTTCTCTCGGCTTCCCTATAAGCGGAAATAGTCTCTTCTGTGTTTCCGGAATAACTGATTGCAATAAAAAGGGTGTCTGAATTGACATAACTTGGAATTGTGTAATCGGAAACAACTTCAACCGGGGATTCATCGTAAATTTCAGAAAATATTGAGCCTGCAATTCCCGAACCACCCATTCCTGCAATAACAATATTCTTAAAATAACCTTGTTCGAATTTTTCCTGAAACAGGAGCTGTTCCTTAAGGTTCTTCAGTTCATCCAACATATAATATACCTACGGGGACCAGAGAAGATACCCACCTACAACTAAATAACCAAATATTGCCGTTACCACTGCAGAAAACACAAGTAGCAATACTATTTTAGTCTCTCCTTCCATGCTTATCGAGAGATTACCAAATTATTTAAGATTCTCTTATAGGTTTTTTAGACTTGCTGCCAGCATTCCGAAGTAATGTTCCACATAATAATAATTGACCCTCATTTTCATCTTTGATTTATCAAGGAAACCAGCCAATGCAACCATGTTCCAGAAACTGTCCGGTTTTGCCTTGCCTATAAATTCCGGATCAAAACCCCTGATTTTGCTGAAATCATTTTTTTCAATGGCTGACCTCACTTCAGCGTCATAGGTATCTGACTCTTCGGAGTACCCATATGGCCCGTCCACTGCATGAGTATGTGCCTGATCTGCGCTGAATATAACGCTCAATTTTATGTCAGCATCCTTTGCCCAATCAAAAAGAACCTTTCCAAACTCAAACATCCCTTCGGTGCTTGTTGGTCTGGGCTGCCCCATCAGGACAATCTTCCTCTGAACGAAGAAGGAGAGAGGGATGAGGCTGCCAAAATCCAGAGGAAAATCGGACAACGGGCCAGTAGAAGTTACGAATCCAGCCAATTCTGCCAGATCTCCGGCCAAGGTCTTAAGCCTCCTCGAAATAGGCCTGTCGATAATGCATTTCATGCTTAGCTTGCCTGTCTTGATATCATACGCTCCGCTTGTGTTCTCAGTGTCGATAATTGCAACTCTATCTGAAAGCATCAGTGAATGAGGGGAGATTATAGCAATGGTGTCAGATGAATCTCCTGAGACCATCGCTGTAATTGCATCATTCATTCTCCGGCTATCCTGGTTTGGGCGGTCCAGGATTTCATCCCCGTGTGGAATCACATACAATCTTTCGAGAACCATTTTTTACCGAATGCGGGGAACGTATGAAAAACTAACGCCGGTAAATATTGATCTATAGGTTAACAGTTAAGGACAAAGTTAGGTAAAGTTAATTCTCATGTTATAAAAACCCTGAAAATGCAAAAGAATTATGGCATCAAGTGATTTTCGCGCACATGTTCAGTACCCAACACCATGTTTCTTGGCCAGATAGGCAATGACGGCAGATATTGTGAATCAATAAAGAAGAATGCTTGTAGGTAAGGTCAGCATTTTAATACAATAAAAAGAATTGCTGGTTGAAAAAATATGGCAGGATTCATAGATGATTTGGCATTGGAGTATTTTTTGGTGACATTGGTCAGCGTCTTGACGCTATATACCATAGCCTATGTTTACCTTGAATACAGAAAGAATGGAACTAAAAACTTGAGAGTTGCAATGGCACCAGCCGGTTTTCCGCTACTTATTCTAGGTAGTGTAATATTAATGATCGGCCTGTTCCAGGAATTTGTCTGGCCTCTTCCTGGGAGTTACAACATATTCTACGGAGATCCGTTCCTGCTGCTTGGCATGGTAACACTCCTGTACGCAATATCCGTTCTAAGAGATTACAAGCTCCAGTTCCCAGGAATATTTGCTCTGGCAATTGGTCTTCTCGCGATAGTGTACGGATACAATGGGTACATAAACAGCCTACCATCGTCGGCTGACGCGCTGGAAACATTCATATTGTTCATTGGATACGGAGTATTCGGTTTCCTGGTTTACCCTGTGAGCCTGATATACGACATACTTCCTTCAAAGACAAAAAGCCCCATGCTGGCGAATATCATATTGATAATATTCTTCGTTGTAGTATTTCTGGCAATGGCAGCTTCAGCTTATGGTGGAATGACGGCTGTTGCGGCTCATATTAAGTCCGCTCCATAATTAATTTTTTTAAACCAACTTTTTTATTTATTTTCATTTTTTTTCCAATATTTTTATGGTAATGAATAAAATTCACTGAAGATAAATCGTATTTGCAAATTTCTTACAACCTTATTTTCAGGCTTTCCTACCTTTATTCTACTATGTCTACAGCTATTATACAAACATCCTCTAAAGGAAGCTTGATTACAATTATCTGAAATGGTCGATTAGGATGCTTAGACCACCATTCTTGATCAACATCTTTATAACATTTATTAAGAGTGTTGCGTTTCTTTAATAATCTGTGATATCTGATAATCTGTTCTTCCCCAGTAAATTACACTCTTCTTCCGAAAGCGGAATTCTGAGAAGTGGGTTTGTGAGCAGCGCTCAGAAAATCCTTATATGCGTTCTATATCTCGTATGGAAAGTCACAACGGTGAATACTAATGGCAGGACAAAAACCACATATAAATTTAGTAACAATTGGGCATGTCGATCATGGAAA
>JAMCPG010000033.1 GCA_023379845.1 Thermoplasmatota archaeon | reverse complement strand
CGAAACATATCGCGTCCATCGATGCTGCATCCTCTATGGCGGAAAGCCTCGTGACCAGGGCACCTTTTTGGGAAAGATCAATGGCTCCATATGCGCTTGCAATTGTGAAAGTTGCAGGCAATGCCACAGGAACAGAAGCGATGAGGACCACAAGCGAATAAGGGATTGTGTTGTAGATACTTACGCCATATATCAGGGAAAAGATGAATAGTGATATTACGAGTGCAACATCTATTGCAATGAGATACTTCACTATGCTCAGGATAAGTTTTTCAAGGTGCGAATCTGACTTTGCAACTTTAACCAGTTCGGCAGTCTTCCCGAAGAAAGTCTTGCTTCCAGTTGACACGACAACCCCAGTCGCCTCGCCTCTCTTCAGCACTGATCCCGAATAGAGAAGTCCTCCTGCTACCTTGCGCACAGCATTAGATTCGCCAGTAAGCGCGGACTGGTCGACGAGTATCTCACCTGACATCATCTTGACATCTGCGGGAACAAGATCACCTAGCCTGCAATGTATAATGTCACCAGGCACGAGATCCTTGGACTGCACCTCAATCCAGGCCGAATTCCTGAGAACCCTGGCATTAGTCATCATCTTCTTTTCAAGCAACTCAAGCGCATTGTTTGCCTTGGATTCCTGGAAAAAACTAACAAGGCTGTTGAAAAGAAGAAGAGCCAGTATAATGTATGTGTCAACCCTCTTTCCCAGTGCATAGGATATGATGGCTGTTGCTTCCAACATCCATGGAACGGGGGACCAGAACTTACTCAGGAATTTTTTTAATCTGCTCTCTTTTTCCTTTTCTACTGTGTTGAATCCATATTTACTCTGTCTGGCTTTAACCTGTTCCTCGTTGAGCCCATTCTTTGAGGCATCAAGCTGCCTTAACACCTCATTAATATCCTGTTTCTCCACACTGTCTGTCAAATAGGTCTCCGGCTATCATCGGAAATATGTCTTGGTTCATTGATTTTTTGCTTGAAGCTTCGGAGCGGAGATTAGCACCGACTCTATCCTGTGATTAAGAAACACTAATGTCTATGTGTCTTCACTGGATCCGTCTCCTGACTTCATGAAGCAGGAACTGGATTGTGAATCCACTTATCGCTATGAATAATATTGCGTAAAATATGAATGCGAATTCAATGGCGGAAGCAAAACTCGCATGTTGAAGGAAAGATATGAAAAGAATGACAGCAGATAAGGGGGCAGCCAGGAGCGCGCCAATTTTGAAGGCTGTAAATTTTGTCTTGGTAAATCTTGTCCCTCTCACCATCTTCCATTTACCCGGAAAAGCTAGATCAAGTGTCTTCTTATATAAATTCAAAAGAGTCCCGGGTAATCTTCCCCCTCGAAGTCAGTAAATACTTCACTTCCTAACTATGTTGTTGAGGATGGCAACTATTCCTTTACAAAAATTGAAAGGTTCACATCCAATGGTCAGGACTTAACGGTTATTTTTGCTGCTTATTCACTAGTTCTCAAAGTGGAAACATACAAAGTTTCAGCCGCGATAACTGAGTACCCAAATGGAACCAAGGTTATAGATCCATACGATTCTGTTGCTATAGATTACTTATCTATCTGGTTTTTTGGATGGCACAGATATGGCGAGGTTGACTACATCTATCAAGACTATTACTATTATACTGTAAGATTCACGGGATATTCCTACAATGAGGCGTATGCTTGGGACACGGGATGGCAGAGTTTCGATATAGCATTCCTAGCAAATATGGTAATTGAAGCCTTATGGCCACTTTTCTTGGCTTCGATTGCTGGAACATTGCTTGGGTTTATACCGCATTCTGGGATGCCTTGGACATAACAGCCGCAGCGAACGTCATAAATTCAGCATATTCCGCTGACACAGGAACCGGCTTTATTCCTACCGCGATACAGAACGACTATAACTGGGATTCATGTGTCGGAATTGTCACGGGAAATGTATGGGGATTGCATGTGTATAACGATAACCAGGGATGTATAAACGCACTTCTGCCTGAAGCTTTTAGAGGATACGATTCGGTTTCTATATCTTCACAAGCACACACCCTCCAGAATGACTATGGTAGTCAATGGGTCTGGGTTGGACGGTCTTACTCTTGAATACCACTATGAGCCCAATCTTAGCATTTATTTTGATTCTTATAGCATGGTTTGTCATTTATGGTTTAGCAGTAAGAGAGCTCATTATAGATATTATAAAAAATAAGAGAGGAGAAACCTATAATGAAAAAGGACTGGTAATAAGACTAGCTTTGTTTATCGGCGGAGAATCAATTGTGATAACTGTCTACGGCGTACTTTCCTTTTATGGATTTGCCCCTTACTCTGCAACTTTCTCTATGGCTCTTGTTCTGTTCACATCATTTTTTCCCTTAATAGCATTGAGAATTGTTCAGCATCGTGGATTCGACATTACCAACAGGGTTGCTTCTTCGGTTGAGGCAAGCGAACTCATTCAAGAAAAACAGGTTCGAATTATTTTTTTCTCTTTTTTGTTAGCTTTGGTGATCTTGTCATTATTACGATTTTATAACCTCGTTCCTGTAAGTCAGCTATCGTTTTGGTATATTACACCTATCTTGTCTGGCATGACAGTGATTACTTTCCTATTCTGGTTGGTTTTTTTTGATTTCGAGTAAACCATGGAAAAATCGCTAAGCGAGACTTGCTCTGTATGAAAGTGTACAGAAGTTTGGAGTCACATGTATTCTGAGTGGATCCGCGAGTTCCGGATGGTTGTTGAAGAATTTTCTGGAAGATCTGTAAGAAATGCCGTAAATCTCCAGGATCACAAGGATCTTAACAATAACCCTGTTCGAGAACTTCTTCGCCCTGTCCTCAGAAACAATCTTATCCAGCCTTTCCATGATCAGTGGGACATGGTTCGATTCTATATCCGATCGATTTTGTCAGATTAATATGCCTGACAATTGTCGAACCACATATCGATCTTTGGGCACACAATAAGAGTTAAGGTCAATTTGCAATCATGCGCCTGTGACAGCCTCATTCTCAAGGACCCTCAAATTTTCTGATGCAGTTTTCATAAACCTTGGTGCAATTATTGGTGCAGGAATATTTGTCATAATAGGCATTTCAGCAGCTGCGGCAGGTCCCGCAATACTTATCTCAATTCCGCTAGCAGCAGTGGTTGCGATATTTACAGGCCTTAGCTTTTCACAGGTTGCCCGTCATGTGGATAAGGAAGGCGGAGTCTACGAATATGGAAAAGAAGCACTTAATCCATACGCAGGTTTCATAGGTGGAACTTTGTGGACTTATGGGAATATAATTGCTCTCGCAGCAGTCTCGATAAGCTTTGGCGGATATCTTGACGCATTGTTCAGCTCAAAATTTCCTGTAATATTTATTGCAGCCGGCATTGTTATTTCTTTCGGGGTGCTGAATGCGCTAGGCATTAAGAATTCAGCTAAGACACTAAAGATGATAGTTGCCGTTAACGTCTCTATACTTGTGCTCTTCACGATAATAGGCTTGTTCTTTTTTCACCCATCGCACCTGACGGACTTCTTCGGTAAGGGCGGGGATGGCATAATTTCTGGTGCTGCAATCATATTTTTTGCTTTTTCAGGCTTCTCAAGGGTGACCACGGTATCCGAAGAGGTAATCGACCCGGAAAAAACCATTCCCAAAGCCATCATTGTGTCAATTCTGATCTCTGCATTGCTTTATTTCCTGATCAGCCTGGCTGCAGTGGGTCTATCCACTCCTCAAACACTGGCAACTTCGACCTCACCGCTTGCGCTGGCATCCTCAAAAACCGGTTTATTTTTTCTTGTTGAAATAGTTTCCATAGGAGCCCTGGTAGCGACGTCGGGCGTGATTCTTACAGGCATACTTGGCACCTCACGGGTTATGTTTGCAATGGGACGTGACAGGGAGATTCCTTCTGTCATTTCTAGACTAGACAAATTTTCAACACCGATTTTAGCGATCATAGTTTCTGTCCTTCTTGCTATAG
>JAMCPG010000032.1 GCA_023379845.1 Thermoplasmatota archaeon | reverse complement strand
ACGCCCATGATACGTTGTATGCAGAAAGTTCGCTGAAGATTGTCTGACCAACTGGAACATACGGCGGTGGGCCGGAGTCTTCCTTGACCGGTGTAAATCCAGCAAGACTGTACAATCTGTTTGGAAGTGTCTCACTCAATTCACTGGAGAAATAGCAATCACCAATAGCAAATTGCTGGGCAATATCCCATTCCGGGCCCATCTGAGAAGCGGTAAAATAAGACATCGACTGCGACCCGGACCCATTCACAAAGCCATTCATCATTCCGCCATTCCAGTCCGTGTGGTATGGCCCGTACCCTTCGTTCGGATCCGGAGTTGCGAAACTTCCTGAAACGACCGGAGAAAGGCCAGATGGAAGACTGTGAAGTCCAAGGAGATCATTTGGAACAGTGAGATTCATGGTTTTTGAGCTTATGTTAGATGAGTAAGGATACTTCCCAAATAAATTGTCAAAGCTGTGATTTTCCATCATTATTGTGACGAGATGCTTTATGGGTGTTTTTGTTGCGTGGGTAGTTCCTCCACCACTTGCTACTGCAACAGATGGTGCTGTGATCCAAATTATCGCGAGAATGGAAAAAACCTTTAAAAGGAATCGTGCAGTCTTTATCGTATGTACTCACCTCCCTTTCCCTGAGTCACATCTTGGAAGAACATAAAGTCAGCTATGTCTGCTGATTCCTCCGACATTTTCGTTACACAATTATCAAGCACTGCCTCAATGTATTCATACAGTCCAGAGAAATAGATGTCTCCACAGTCATGATTATCGGCGGTAATATCATCCTTTAGTGCTAATCTGTCCTCGTTGCCTGCTTCTTCCACGTATGAATCTGCCAAGATGTCCATCCAAATCATTCTTAGCCATCAATCCCGATTATAAATTATGGTTGACTTCGTGTCATCTCTTGTGTTTACGTTGTCAACAGGTTTTCCATGGCAATATTTCTGTAACTGTTTCAATATAGCGCTTTCAGCCAGGTGAATTGGAACAAAGGTTCTTATCTCGACGGCAGCTTCAGGACTAGGACTCTCGAGTTTTCTCCTGTTCACCCATACTGCCCTAATGCCGGCGCTTACAGCACCCTGAATATCATGTTCCCATGAGTCCCCTACCATTACTGCATCTTCGGGAGAGACCCCGGCATAGTTCATTGCCAGTGAAAAGATCTCTGGTTCGGGTTTGAACATTCTGACATCATATGCTGCGATCACGAAGTCTACATATTTCCCTATTCCTATCTTTTCGATCTTCCTCTGCTGAAGGCGTCCAATGTGGTTGGTTATGATACCGATTACGTGATCTCTCTTCAATCTGCCGAGGAGTCCTTTGGCACCAGGTACGGCTCTTCCACAGTGAACATGCAGGTAGTTAAAACGCTCGTATATCGCATTTATCTCGCCTTCATCTTCCGGCCCACCCGTTTCTGATATGAATTTCCTGAACCTCTCCAAGCCTATCTGGTCGAGAGTTAATTCCCCATTCATATATCTCTCCTGGATGCCACTTTGCATAGTATAATACTTCTTGAATAGATCCTCTACAGTCATGCCTGAAAGGTATTCGTTTTCAGATTTCAATATGAAAAGCGCTTTTTTCACAGCCCCGACATCGTCATAGAGCGTGTTATCCAGATCGAAAATAATGAGTTTTGGAATTTCACTCACCTATGATGATAAGAGGGATGAGCATCTCATCGGCGCTGAGTCCCCCGTGCCTTCCCTTGAAATCCGAGACTGTTCCCTCGTCAAGTGTTTTTGGGTAGAAATATGAGTCGGGACCTGAAGGGACTGCAATGTAATCAAACGAGGTCTTATGAAGACATTCAGAAGAACCAAGAAGGGTTTTCATATTTTGCTTGCTATTATCGAAAAGCCTCAGATCCCGAAAACTTGAAGCCATGACATCAACGAGGCTCCCGGAACCTGACATGAAAACTGATCGGGTAGATCCAAAGGGAGGCAAGGTTATTGTCTTGACAAATTCCGCATTCTCTTCAAGCTTTATATGTCTGCCAGCCTCTACGTGACCGTGATCAGCGGTTATTACAGTGACATATTTTGATTTTTCAGCCAGTGCAATTTCATTTACCGCCGACAGTATCTGTCTGGCCGCAGTGACAGTTACATCAGAGTTCGGCCCATATATGTGCGACACCTTGTCCACATATGGTATGTAAAGGTAGACATAGTCATAGTTCTGAGCGAGAACCCTTCTGTAGATATCAAGGGCATCCCATATGGTATAGAAATAGAAGTGATCACCTTCAGTGCTCCCTGTTATGGTGGACAGTTCAGATTTGGAGGTGTGCTGCGGAGAGATTATGGCACATCTCTTCCCTTCCTTCTCAGCCAGGAACACTATGTCATTAGCCCCAAAAGCCTCTCGCATCGAATACAGATGCTTCAGGGAGTCCCTTTCATTCGAATATGCGGGTGCGTACTGAAAGTTGTTTACTATGGTGCCGAACCGTTTCAGGAATGTTGTTCCCCCAAGGATCCCATGCTCACCTGGGAGCTGACCGCTCATTAGGGTAGCCAGAGCAGTTGTGGTTATTGACGGGAACACGCTTGTAAGGAAAGGGTCTTCTGGCTTAAGGAAACCGCTTTTTATACCGATGTTGTATCCAAGTCCATCTATCACAACTAGTGAAATCCCCTTCCCGTTTAACTTGGTGTCATGGATTCCCGGGCGTGTCGTCCTCAGATCAAGACCCCTCATAATTGTTTGCGCGAGGTTGTACAAGCTCCCTCCATCATAGTCAGGGAGCGTTATTTCTTCAGATATCATCATTTCATTCAATCAATGATATTATATAAACAAATTGTCCATTCTATATATGTTGCACTATATCTATATATATAAGGATATACCTCTACGTTTGTGAATGTATGGGTTCATATTATATTTGGACAACGTCCATATAATTCGCGACTCATGCTGAAACGATAATATGGGATTTAACGGAATAAGTGGATTAGTGAGCGAGCCGGGTGAAATTCCCTGGGAGCTTATGGTGCTTTATTTTGCGTTGGCTCTGCTCTTCGTGTTCTGGTATGGCAGGAAAGAGGGCGGTTTAAGCGCTTTCAAGACTGTGGATTATGTGTATATAGGGATTGGGGCGGCTTTTACCGTTGTGTGGGAATTCTTTATTGGACCCGTGCTGGACAGATTCCTTCCATCGGCAGCGACGGCATATATCGGATTTGGTTTCTTCGGAAGAATATTCATAATCTTCCTGATTGCAGGCCTTGTAAGGAAGGTCGGAACTGGAATGCTCAGCATGTTTATATTTAACCTCCTTGGAGATATATTCCATTACGGGTTTTCAGGCGAACCAATATACACAATATATGAAACGCTCACTTATGGGCTTCTGGTGGACATTGCAATTGCCTTTACACACGGAAACCTCTTTGGCATAGAGGCATCAGCCGATAAGAAGGCGACTGTCAAAAAAACTGACACTTCAAAAAACCTTGCCGAGCCACGTATGCGTGAACGTGTTTTTGCGGCATTGCATGATAGGAAAACCGTATTAGGGATATTTACGGGAGGGGTCCTTGGCATGTCATGGTCATTGCCAGGCGTCATGTTCAGTGGCTTCTTTGCACCCTTCCTATATGGTGGCTATGTAAGCTGGGCCAGCATCCTTTTCACCACTGTCTCATTCATACCTGGTGACATTGTATTAGGTGCGATAGCTGCTGTGGTGGCAATGAGAGTAGCGAGGATCCTCGGGCAATGAACGTCATAGAAATTGACAACCTGAAGTTCAGCTATCTTGGGCAGGACGAAACCGCCCTTGAAGTTGAACATCTATCCATTGCTGAAGGCGAATCTGTGCTGATCACCGGAAAATCTGGCTCTGGAAAATCGACGCTTATACAGTGCATAAACGGGATCATACCACATGTCACTGCGGGGAGGCTGTCCGGCAGCGTAAGACTGAAAGGGGAGGACGTGTCAGGAATGACTGTGGCAGGAATCTCCAGAACTGTCGGGACCCTCCTGCAGGATCCTGAAAGACAAGTGCTCAATTACAAGGTTATAGAGGAGATAGCTTTTGGGCCCGAGAACCTTAACTGCAACCGAGATGAGATTGAAAGGCGGTTGCATGCGGCCGTGGATCAGACAGGTATAGAGGATCTAATGGAGAGAGACACCGACACCCTCTCAGGTGGTGAGATGCAGAGAGTGGCCCTTACCTCTGTCATGGCGATGGAGCCAGAAATCCTGATCCTCGATGAGCCCACATCCAACATAGATCCAGAGGGTACTGAAAGAATCTTCCAGTTCCTTCATAAACAGAAAGGCAAAAAGACCCTCCTCGTGGTCGAACACAAGGTTGAGCGTGCCCTCCCATTTGTGGATAGGATAATAGTTGTCGATAGTGGAAGAATTGTACTGGACATTCCGAAGGAAAATATGCTAGAAATGGTGCAGACCCTTCTGGACAAGGGGATAGAGATTCCGGAGGAATTCCTGTATGCCTCGAAGCTTGGTCTTAGAACAGCAGACGTGGAAACCGTAAGAAGTGAACTGTTCCGCGCCGGAATAAGTCTCCACTCTCATGCAAGAAGAAGTGGAGGGGGTGACATCCTGGAGGCATATTCGACGGTGAGGGTTCCAGGAAGAACCATCGTGGACGCAGCGCTGAAAGCGAGGAAGGGCACAATAGTTGCAATTATGGGCAAGAATGGAGCGGGAAAAAGCACATTCCTAAACTCAATGCTCGGTCTCCTAGGCAAAAATGAATTCACTTTTTCTTCAACCATTAAGGTTGATGGTGTGGACATATCCGAATCAGACCTTTCCACGAGAGGCACCTATGTTACGTATCTTCCTCAGAGTTTTGATTTAATGCTAATAAATAGAACGGTAGAGCGGGAAGTCAAATATTCAATGAAAAAGCGCAGGATCAGGAACGACGAGCTTCTGCGAACTATCTTCGACGTCTTTGCGCTCTATGAAATCAGGGCAGCGGATCCTCTCAGGCTCAGCATGGGCCAGAGAAGGAGGGTCTCCATGGCATCGATTCTTGCATCTGAAGTGCGGATTGTGCTCATGGATGAGCCAACATCCGGTCAGGACTTCTATCACAAAGACCGATTGGGGAAGGAGTTGAGGATGATCACAGAAATGGGATATACCGTTATAGTTGTCACGCATGATGCGAGATTTGTGTATAGATATGCTGATGAACTAGCCATAATGCATGATGGAAAAATTGTTTTCCAGGGTCTACCAGAGGATGGCTTCGAAATATCTGCGCAGTATGGAATACTTCCCCCCTCCGATCATTTTCTCAGGCGCAATGAAAAGATTGTGGAGAGTGTAGCAATATGAATTATATTATGGACTCTATCATCAGCTGGTTCATATTCCTGTTTGGGGTTGCTGCTCCATTCTATCTAATCTTGGGTGCCATAGGGATTGGTGGCTTCAGGGAGATCACTAAATACGAGGCACACGACAGTTTCTATTATAGGCTGAACCCAGCAATCAAGATTGTGTTCTCTGTTGCTGTCATGATCATAGCATCAATGATGATATGGTGGATTGGCGCGGTTCTGGCGTTAGGAATTCTGGCGTCGTATGCCAGCCTGAAGAATGGGCGCAGGAAGGTGTTTATAGGATCGATGTTCCTCATATCCATAATCATTGGAACAACATGGAGCTATGCTCCGCTCACTCCACCATCCATACTTTTTGAAGCACTTCGTTCCCAGAACCTACTCAACCTGTGGAAGTGGCCTTCATATTTTGCAGTGATGGGCTATCAGCCATATCTCACGCTTCAGGGACTGATTTATGGAATGCAGATATCGTTCAGGTTCGCAGCTGTTACAATTGCCGCCCTTATACTCGTGATGACTACCACTCCCTCGCAGATACTCAAGGCGCTTCATAAGCTGAGAATACCAGATCCGATAGTTTTTTCACTTATGGTTGCAATGAAATCAGTCCCGATGGTGTTTCAGTCCCTAGATGCTTCTGTAAAAATGCAGATGCTTCGTGGGTTGGGATCTGGTCGCCGCAAATTCTTGAAGCCCATATTTCTGTTAATAGCTGGGATATCTGCGATAGTCCCAACAATTGTTCACCTGATGAGAGGAGCAAAGGATATAGCAATTTCGGCAGACACCAGGGGGTTCAGGGCATACAACCACAGAACTTATTTTGTTGATATACCGATGACCAGAACCGACTATTACATGCTTGCCGTGTTTTTGGCAGGAGTAGGGGTGGCAGGTATAATGCTGGCCCTTGGTTTCGGAAGGGCAATTCCCTATATATCATGACATTTTCCGTAAATGGTCATCCTAACTCTGCAGAATCCTAGGATATAACTTCAGCTCAAATACATCTGCATCCTTCTTAGATCTCTAGGGTATTTCAGAAAGTGTTTTTCTTGCTCCATCTACGATGACACATATCTTGGAAAGATCGAAGATTGCCTCTTTGATGGATATCCTTCTGTAATAGATCCCTCTCCTTCAGCACCTCAAGTATGCTGAAGTATAAGTAAAGAGATATGAATGATATGAAGAAATATCCTCAGAGACCATCGGTTGTATGTATGCCTTGTCGTTTTCACAGTATTTCCGAAGATAAATATTGCCTTCTATGAATTTTGATGCATTCTAATTTATAGAGAAGTTGGGAGTTTGAGGGAAGCAGTGAAACTCATGAGCTTGCGATGGAGATACACGAACTTCCATCAACAAAAGTTTTTTACCGCATTGCATCTTGTATATTGTCCACACCTGAAACGGTAAGGCACTCCCGTGAGGAGGAAGACGGTTAAGTTGGACTGTTCGCAAGAACACATTGGTCCCGGTGGCATGTTCTTCGTGAGGGGAGGGATACACGCCTCAAGCCTTCTGCCGGAATCAGGTTGTGGAGCGATACCCGAAAGGGATAAACAATAGCCTCCTTCCCCCGGCAAGGGAACGTCAACCAGCCAATCGTTGCGGTTCAATGAACCCATGCCCGCGGGATTGGGGGAGACCAGCAGCAGGCCACAATCCTTCAGGGTGTGGTAGTTGACACTTGGTTTCCCGGATATAGGATATTAAACAACATGTGAAAAACCCACGATCACTAGAAACACCATCAGAATTATGTAGATTCGCAGGAACCAAAAAGCCACTTTGACCCCTCTGCCGAATTTAACTTTTTCAACCGGTACCTTGCTAAGGTCTTCCAGTCCTTCTGAAACCATGAATTCGTGGAGTTCATTCTCGTTTTCAATTTTCATTTCTCTTCCTTTTGCGGACGTCTATATCACACTCATTCATAACAGCCCCACAAGATGGTTAAATACTGAAGGAAGTGCTACTGATATTCCATAAAGGCCGTTCATCAGTATCAGGAACCCAATTATCGAAAAGCCAATTACATTCTGCCATTTTTTATTGACCATGCTGCCCATTATTCCCTTGTCATTCAGCAGCAACAGAAGGAACAGCATAGCAGCGGGCATGAATATTGTAGCTATGACCTGCACAGTCAGGTTGAGATAACCAAGGGGCGCATTTGGAATAAGAGTTATAGACGCAGCAACTGCAAGTGCAGCAAAAGAGGGGAGGTAAAACATGACGCCTTCGCGCGCCGGTAGATTTATGCTTTTCTTCCATCCGAACGCTTCGCTCATGGCCCACGAAGTACTGGCAGAAATTGCAATTGCAGCTATGAAGCCAGCTTCAACAAGACCCAACGCGAAGAGTTCCATGGGAAACGTTCCTACCCTTGCTGCAAATATCTGTAAAATATTATCGATTCCGAGAGTTCCACCGGGGTCCAGGCCGAATACTGTTGTTCCAGTTAGGATTATTATGGCAATAGCCACTATTACCATAACAGTCGATCCGATTAATGTGTCTCGTTGCCCAAGTTTTATATCATCCTTTGTCAACCCTTTATCCACGACAGAGGATTGTTGGAAGAACAGCATCCAGGGTGCAATAGTAGTGCCAACGTTGGCGAGCAGTACATAAATGAACAATGAACTTACGCCACCGCTTACCTTCCATGTTGCGAAACTGTCTAAGATCCGCCCGAGTGAGGGATGGGGGAGGAAAAACAGTAGCGGAACAAATACCAGATTGAAAGCAGCAATGAACAGGGAAATCCTCTCCCATGTGTAGTACCTTAAGAAAAGTTGTATTGCTATTACCATTAATACAAAGGCAACGGCGGATATAATTCGCGGAATCCCAAATATGGACATTCCTACAGTTATTCCTATAAATTCCGTAATTAAGGTAAGAAAATTGGCGATGACCAGATCTCCCAGAGAAAATGAGCCCCAGAATTTGCCGTAACGCTTCCAGATAAGTTCTGCGTGCCCTCTATGGGTAACAGCCCCCAATCGTACAGTCATCTCCTGAACAAAATACGCCACCGGAAGCATCACGATCATAAAAGGAATAAAAAAACCAATTCCAAAAATGGCACCCGTTTGGGCATAGGTGATGACACCTCCAGCATCATTGTCTGCAATCATCACGAGTATGCCCGGACCAATTAACATGAAAAAAAGTTCTAGTTTTGAAAGACGAGTTTTCTTTGCTCTGTGAAACTCGATATGAAGTCTATCCTCAGTCCTATATTTGAGGTCTACAGGTAACGAGTTTAGTTGCCTCTCTATGTCTTTTTTCAAGCGCTCCCTGACATGTTTCTTCCAGGAAGACATTTATAAAACCTCCATGTTTACAGTCAGGCAAGAGTTGTGCCAGTTGACGCCCAATGTATTGCACCACGCAAAAGCTGCCATAAAAAGAAAAACCCATTTAAGATAGCCGGCGATGAAAAGAGGAACGATCTTCATTGGAAAAATGTGAGGCGCTACCAGGTGGGTCATCGCCATCCACCTCATCATCTTTGTACATCATGAAAACAGGATACCAGTGTCATATAAAGGATATTTGGCAACCCTCAAACTCTGATGTTGTTTAGGGATCAAACGAACTGTTTCTCTGTGTTGACCGTAAGATCTTTATGCATCTATGTGTCCCGTATATACCGAACATGACCCCGGAGACCAAGACAATCAATGATAAACAGTACGCTTATGACGTATCAATGGTCTGGGTTAAGGAGCACAGGAAGAGGGACAAGGTCTCAAGGTACATTGGA
>JAMCPG010000031.1 GCA_023379845.1 Thermoplasmatota archaeon | reverse complement strand
TTCGAGCAGACTGATCGGCTGACCAGATCCGACTCCTCCAACCAGGTTTGCCGGATTCTTCATCTCCACCACCTTCAATGTAGTTCATATCACACGCCAGCCAATCTAGCCACACCTTTGTTTGTCAAGTGTGCTGCCAAGCGAATCCCGCCAGATTATATAAATTTTCATTGATGTCCTTATGAATGAGAAGGGGTGCTATTGCATGTCACTGTCACCAGATTCATAGGTTTAGGCATGCGACATGCCTGGTGAAAGCTCACTAAAATTTTCCTGTGAAAAGTAAGCAATGTTTATCTATAACATACAATTAAAGAGACTGGTAGATCAAATTGGTCATGGCGTATGTTTTGATAAATACAAAGCCGGGAGCAGAAGAAAAGGTCTACTCTGATCTGGCATCGATGGCAAACGTAAGCGAAATTTACACTCTCTTCGGGGAGTATGACATTATAGTAAAGGTGGACGCTAAGGACTATCCTGTCCTGGAGAGCTTTATAGTCAGCAAGATAAGAAACATTAGCGGAATAGTTGATACAAAGACCCTGATGGTAATTAAATTATGATTTTCTAATTCCTGGTTTTTTGATGGGAATGACAAGCTCGCTTTCGTAAAGCAGTGCATCCAGTGTTAATGAGCCTATCTCCAACTTTGTTATATTATGCTCGAGGCCGTGCGCACGGGCCCACTTCATCAGGCTGCGATAACCAAGCCTGCTAATTGCAGCCTTTATGTCACCTCTGCGATCTTCTAGCTTCAGCCTTGCGTTGTCCCAGTAAATTGCCTTCCATACCTTTGAGATGCGCTCAAGTTCATGGACGGGATCAGGGTGATCGTCCACCCTTATATCCATGATGATACCAGAAGATTCTTCAAACTCAAGTTTTTTTCCAGCCACAAGGATTGCAGCCGACTGTTTGCCCCGGCTGTCTCCACCCGCACTCTCGCCGGCCTTTAGTGCATGGATTAACCTATCCATAAATGGCAGATCGCTCTCCATTTCTTTTGCCATGCTTTCCAGCACTTCTCTTCCAGTTAGTATATTTCCCTGGACTGTGAAGTTTTTACCTTCTATACTCCCGGCATAATCAAAACATTCCTTGCCGGTGTACGACGCCACCCGACCTTCTCTATCTATGACTCCTACCTGTCTCGTCTCCCTTTGTGGATCCTTGTCGAGGAGAATTTTCAGTGTTTCCTGTGCGGAATGATTGGAAAGAAGATCGAGGCCTTCCGGCCCGAAAGTGTAATTTGCAAAAGACTGTGTTGCTATTGCACCTACACCATACCTCACCCAGGGAACAACAGCCCCCACAGCTATAAACCTGCTGGCAACAGCCACTCCTATAAGATCCTCGTCAGGGTCCCTCGCAACCACGGAATAGGTCATGACTCATGAATATTGACACGTATAACAATTTTTCATGCATGTTTGGTCTCGCTGTAAACGATTCCCTCAAACAAGAAGACCCTAGCATTAGTGGATTTCCAGCAGCCTGGAGAGAGTCCTGCCTTCTCGCATGTCGCGTCCAGAAATTCAGCGGCATTGAGTCCTTCCTCGACGGCAACCTGTGGGAGAAGTAACCCTCTCATCCCAAGTGACTCAATCATCAGTCCGTTCTTTCCTATCTGTATCCTCTGCATGTCTTGAGCATCAGTTGGGTCTATCTGTTCTGGTTCTGTTAATATTGTAACTTCATACTCCAGACTCCCAAGTTCCCGTGGAGACACTGGCCGGAACCTTGGATCCTCAGTAGCAGACGCAATTGCGGCCCTAATAAGCGTCTGGTTGAGGGGCCAGGGAGGCTCTGTATATCCAATACAACCGCGCAGATCGCCGTCTCTCTTGATCGTTACAAAGACGCCGACTTTTCTCTCAAGTATTGGATCTTTCTCATGTACAATTAGAGTTTTGCCTTCCCTTACATAGGATTCAACTGTCTGTCTTGCCAGCGATGTGAGAAGTTTTGCTCTTTCTGCTGTTTCATCAGACCGTGTTGCCATAAGGACAATCTTTTATTTCTAGCTTTGATATTAACATTGTTGAATAGAAAGCCATCGGTAGCCGGCATGTTCTATCCTGCTGGCAGGGATGATTTAAGCGGCATGATAGATCAGCTTCTCTCACGTTCCAGGGACGTGGCGGAATTCAGAAAGATAATAGGTGTTATAGTGCCCCACGCTGGTTACATTTACTCTGGTTATACGGCTTCCTTCGCATTTAATGCTATTAAAAAAGATGGCAGGAGGAAATTTGTTCTTGTTGGTCCAAAACATTCCGGCTATCCGTACGGAACTTATTTTTATCCAGAAGGTGCATGGGAGACTCCTCTTGGAAGCTGTAAAATAGATGAGGATGCCTTGAATTATTTGCATTCTATGCGCAATCATATAAGAGCTTCGGCAGAAGCGTTCGGTGAAGAGCACTCGATAGAGGTTCAGGTACCCTGGTTGCAGTATATCTACAAAGAAGACTGCGAAATACTTCCAATCTCAATGGGAGACCAGAGCCTTGAAAGGGCTGAAGAGCTGGCTCCTGTTCTCGAAGGGCTGAGCCAGAATCGCATAATAGTGGCAAGTTCCGATCTGACTCATTATGAGCCTGCAAGAATGGCAAATGCCAAGGATTCTGATATGATTAAGGCAATCGAATCCCTCGATGTGGCATCTTTCTACACTGTCATGGAGAGAATAAATGCCTCCACATGTGGATATGGTCCAATCGCATCACTCATGCTTCTCACCAGAAAGCTGGGCGGCAAAATGAAGCTCCTCAACCATAGCAATTCAGGAGACTCCAGCGGAGACTACAGCAGTGTTGTGGGATATGCATCCTTCGTGGCTTATCAAGAATAGCAGCAATAGTTATAGCTAAGATAATATTACATTGAATATGGAAGCAGTGCTTTATACTAAGGATCGGGATCAACGCGTCACCTGCACTGCGTGCTTGAGAAGATGCAGACTCGGCCCTGGTCAGCCTGGGTTCTGCGGGATCAGGGTCAACTCAGGTGGAAAACTCGATCTTCTCACCTATTCCATGCCTTATTCTATACAGATAGATCCAATAGAGAAGAAACCAGTATTGCACATGCTACCCGGAACCCGTATTTTGTCGCTCGGCACAACCGGATGCAACTACGCGTGCCAGTATTGCCAAAATTACAGCATGAGCCAGAGAAAAGATGTTCAGGGAACCCGTATCGAACCGCGTGAAATAGTCAAGTTGGCCATTGAGCTTGGCTGCAGTGGTATTGCGTACACATATAATGAGCCAACCGTCTTCATGGAATTTGCACATGATGTTGGGATGCTTGCAAAGGAGAAAGGCCTTATAAACATATTCGTCAGCAATGGCTACGAGACACCGGAGGCGATCGAATACGCTTCCACTTTCCTGGACAGCATGACCATAGATTTTAAAGGGAACGCCGGCAATGCATTTTATCGCAAATACATCTCTGTACCCTCGGCCGATCCCATTTTCGACACGATTGAAAAAGCCATAACTGAGGGAATACACGTCGAAGTCACTGATTTAGTTGTTCCAGAAGTCGGCGATTCTCTCGAAGACGCAAGATCAATGATAAGAAAAATAAAAGCGAAGGCCGGTACATCGGTGCCGTTAAGCTTCCTCCGCTTCCATCCAGACTACAAAATGATGAACCTCCCCTCAACTCCCCTGAACACGCTGGAGATGCACTATGCTCTTGCGAAAGAGGAAGGTATGCAATTCGTTTACCTTGGAAATATTCCCGGACACGTGAATGAGTCGACTTATTGCCCAGTATGCGGTTCGATGCTAATATACAGGAATGGTTTTTCAAGCGATGTGCGAGGCCTTGACAAGAATGGTAATTGCAAAAAATGCGGATTTTCAAGTGGAATTGTGCTAAGGTACAAGCCTAATAAGGCAGGTTCATTGAGCACGAGCATTCTTACACGTTAGCTAACATAACCTATGCTTAGTTGATTTTCAAAGATGAATTAGACATAATTTAGGATGAAATTAATAAATCCTATCATATAAGTGTAAATACTTATTAATCGAGAATAGATTCTCGTCTCATGGCTCTAACAGAACAGGTTGAGAAGCTAAAGAAATATAACTTTAAGATAACTCCGCAGAGATTAAGGGTGATAGAATATATCAATGAATCACCAGGACATTTCACCGCAGAGGATGTCTATAAGTCTGTTGTGAAGGTTGAACCTTCGATCACCGTTGCCACTGTTTATAACATACTCAGGGCAGTCACAATGTCCGGAATATTGACATCTTTTGAGGCTAATGGTACTACATGGTACGAGACAAACCTTGAAAAGCACGCAAACTTCGTATGTCTATCATGCGGTAAAATAGAGGATGTTGAGATTGGATGCAATGATCTGGGCAAAAGCGCTGAGGCAAAAGGTTTCAAGGTAAATAATGTCGATGTAATCATAAGGGGATACTGCAGAGAGTGCCTTTCAAAGGGACTCATTCCTGAAATCACAAATTGATCTGATCATTTGCAGGGCCTCCCTGTTCTCGTTCAAGTCGTGAACTCGAAGGATATCTATTCCATGTTGTGCAAGATAGATTGATGTGGAAATAGTTCCAGGAAGCCTTTTCTCTACGGTTTGACCTGTCACATGCCCGATAAAACTTTTTCTTGACGTCCCAACGAGAGTCCTGAGCCCCAGATCCAGGCAATCGATGTGCCTGAGAATTTCAAGGTTACCCTTCCAAGTCTTGGCAAATCCTATGCCTGGATCAAGTATGATCTTGTCTGTGCCCATTCCTTCACTATTCAGCAATAAAAGCCTGTCGAAGAAGAATTCTACCAGTTCTGCAATGATATCATCATAATGAGTCATGGATTGCATGGTTTCGGGCGTCCCTCTGGAATGCATAAGAATCACATCGAGGTTGTTCTCAATGGCAATTTTTCTCATGCGCTCTTCGGAAAATCCAGAAATATCATTTGCATATCTAATGTGGAACTCGAGCATGCGCTCAAGCGTTTCTGGATTTTTTGTATCAATGGATATAGGGATGGATGAAGTGCATGAAATATCTCTCACAACAGGAAGAAGCCTGTTAATCTCATCCGTTACGGGCAGCTTACTGGAGCCAGGTCGGGTGCTTTCACCACCGATGTCTATAATGTCGGCATTCATCTGCAATATATTTTCCATCGATAATCCGTTCAGGAGATCTACTCTCGAACCGGGATAGAAAGAGTCTGGAGTGCAGTTTACTATTGCCATCAATGATGGATATACAAAGCCGTGTCTCTTCTTCCCTGCGTTCTTTACGATGTATGAAAAAATCAACCTTTCTTTCTCGCTTAAATCCATGCTGTCAAGCATTCCTTCCAGCTCGTATCTTTCAGCAGTGAAATGAAAAAAATTATTTCCATGCAACATCACTGTTTTATCCAATTTATTGAGAGAAGCGGAAGAAAAAACCTCAAACCGTAAGGAATCTGTTTCATTAAAACCGCAGCCATCGGATCTGGCTGGGAAGAAGAATACTTTTCCCATGCATTGCAGATTACGAAGGTAAATTAAATGGTTCTTTATCGAGCCTTTTTCATCATGGTGTCAGAATAAACGGTGATTCCGATATATATCGGGGAGCGATTCAGGAGTGCATGAAGAGAGAGATTTCAGCGATAACGTTCACGTCGGTAGCACACTTTGCAAATGACGGTAACCTCCTGATTTTTCCCGTCCTGATCAACTATTACACCGCGCTTCATGTGAATTTCATAATACTTGGATTTGGAGCCATGATATACAACCTTATATCAGGTCTTGTCAGTCCTTTTATTGGAAGAATTGCGGACATGCTTGACAGGGACGGCCTGCTTATTTTTCTTGGTTTGGCGATTCAGGGTGCTGCTCTGTCGCTATTTGCCTTTGCATTCCTGCATATCCAGCAGGTCAACATTATCGTGCTCTCCGGAACAGCTTTATTCGGGCTTGGCCAATCTGTATACCATCCTATAGGCGGATCCGTTCTATCAAGTGCATTCAAGGGCAAGTCTTCAGGAACCCTTCTTGGTGTCAATAGCTCTATTGGGAGCGTGGGTAGGTCCGTCGTACCACTCATCCTTGCAGCGCTTCTCCCTCTCCTTGGAATAACTAGCTCTCTCTACATAATAGCACTTTATGAGGTTGCAGCATCAATCCTTGTACTTGGCGGATTATCTTCCTTCAGAAGGAATAGTACTCCTCACAGAAAACGTGAAAAGAAAAAGGCCACAGATGGCGCTTCAAAAACCATGCCAATGATTTATCTTCTTGTGATTGTTATCTTTGTTCGATCCATATTCTCGACCGGACTTTACACGTTTATGCCCTACTACTTCAACAGCGTCTTGAAAAATAGCAACCTTGTAACTGAAGTTATTTCTCTTGCTTTTCTGGCTCCCGTGGTAGGCCAGGTAGTGTTCGGGTATCTAACCTCGGCCTGGGGAGGAAAATCTGTTGTCACGCTGACAAGCATTTTTGCCGTTATCTCAACTATTCTGCTTATGTTAACGACAAATTTTTACCTCATGGTTATACTGCTTACACTTTTTGCTTTCTTCGTATTCAGTATCTTTCCGATACTTATCGAGTACGTGAAGCAATTGACACCAGAATCTGTCTCTGCTTCCTCCAACAGTCTTGTTTGGGGACTGGGCAGTACAATTGGAGGCGCAGTAGGCATAGGGCTCTTTTCCCTTCTCTACAGGGTGCTGGATGTTTCTTTATCCGACTCGATGTGGGTTCTGATAATAATAGGAGTTATTTCTATAGTTATAATACCCATTCTTCCTCGACGGGTTAGCGTTATCGTGACTTGAAAGCAGCTTGATCTTATCTTTTCAATTTAGGAAAATCATGATCTAATTTTATTATTAAACGACGTCTTATTCTTTCTATTGTGATATTTTTTAATTGAACATGGAAAAATGCTCCAGTCAAATCCAGTATACCTGCTACTAATAAATTTTTCTAATGAAACGCGCAACTTTCAGCGGATATTTTGCAACATTCTGGATGAAACGCCTATTAATCGTTTAATAAAAGAAAGTTGCGAAAATTCCACAATAACCTTATAAATGTTTTTGCACTGTCCTGTAGCTAATAAAGATCAATATATGGTGTTTTATGAAGAATGTTACTAAAAGCGCAAATAATGACTCGTCCAACAGACATTACACTGACATTTATAAGCTGTCATCGGCAATAAGCAAGGGTTTAAGCCTTCAAAACAGGAGGATGAGCAGCGATGAGGCAATAGATGCCGCTGAACATCTCATCAACTTTTTTGGTTACAATGACAGGGTTATAGACAACATGCTTGAGCCCGAAGACAGGGATGCCTTCTACACGATGGAAGATATCGGCGTTCTTCAGACCGAAAGGGAAGAAACAACTCTCTACGATGGCAGGGAATGGAGGATCCATTACTGGATTCTTAACGTCAACAAGATAGATATCCTCTCAAAATACAAGGTGGAGGAAAAATTGGTTGAGGAGTCCGAAGATTTTCAGATCTACGACCAGATGCCAGAGGATTTTTGGAAACCCACCCAGTGATTGCGGATGCATGTTGCAATCCTGGAAAAGGAAAAGTGTCACCCTAAGAAATGCAATCATGAATGCAGGTACTATTGCCCACCCGTTAGAAGCGGCATCCCGACCATAGAATTCCCTGTTGAAAATCAACAGCCTGTAATAACTGAATCTCTATGCATTGGTTGCGGGATCTGCGTAAAACGGTGCCCTTTTGACGCAATAAAAATTATCACTCTACCTGATGAATTGAATAAAGAGGTATTCCACCAGTACGGCGAGAACCAGTTCCGCCTTTATTTCTATCCAACGCTTTACAAGGGAAAAGTTACAAGCATTCTTGGCCAGAACGGAACAGGAAAGACCACTGCCCTCAATATTCTCAGTGGAATCACAGTACCAAACTTCGGGAAATATGACAAGCCGGGTGACATTGATGCAGTACTGGATAAGTTTTCCAATAATATCATGGGAAAATATTTCAAGGATCTTTACGGTGGAAAGAACAAGGTCATCTTGAAGAACCAGTATGTCGACCAGATCCCCAAGGTTGTCAGCGGAACGATAGGGAGCATTCTTAAAAAAACAGAGGAAAATGGTAAGCTTGATGATATGATTCAGAAGCTTTCACTCACCAATTCGCTGAACAAGGATGTTAAGGAGTGCTCTGGCGGAGAACTCCAGAAAATGGCGATTGCAGCTTCAGTCATCAGGGAAGGAGACACATACCTTTTCGATGAGACATCATCATACCTGGATGTTGGAGAACGCCTTAAGGTTGCAGAGATTATTTCATCACTTGCGCAAGAAAAGAATGTGATGATAGTCGAGCATGACCTGGCACTTATGGACTGGATAGCTGAAAACGTTCATATTGTATATGGAACCCCGGGCGCTTATGGTGTCATTACGGAAATACGCACTTCAAGCAGGGCAATTAATTCATTCCTTTCAGGATTCTTGAGGGAGGAAAACATACGAATAAGACCGGATGAGATAAAGTTTGAATCAAGATCAATGCACCGGTATGAAAGCGGCTTCGAGGTTACTAAATGGTCAAAACTAACGAAGGAATTTAATGGTTTTTCCCTCTCTGTTGACGAAGGAAGGATTCATTCCGGTGAGATAGTAGGCTGCCTCGGCAGAAATGCACTTGGAAAGACCACATTTGCACGACTCCTCGCTGGAGAGATGGTCCCGGATTCAGGTGAAATAGATAAGAACATCAAGATTGCATACAAGCCGCAGTACATATCTACGAATTTTGATGGAACTTGCCAGGATATGCTCATGCTTGCCCTGAAGGAGAAGTTCTCCGATTCATTCGTCAAGGCAGAGGTTTTTCATCCACTGGGCATCGACGACATTATGCTGAAAAATGTCCCTGAACTTTCGGGCGGTGAGCTTCAACGTCTCTCTATAGCGCTCAACCTTTCCATTGACGCCGATCTATATCTGCTGGACGAACCCTCAGCGCATCTCGATTCAGCATACAGGATGGAGGCAGCGAAAATACTGAAAAAGGTCATGGAGAGAAACAGGAAGAGCGCGATAGTGATTGACCATGATATATATTTCATCGACCTGGTATCCGATAGCCTTATCGTATTCAATGGTGAACCCGGAAAATTCGGGAAATCAGAAGGCCCTCTGCAAATGAAGAGCGGGATGAACACTTTCCTCAAGACGGTCGGTATTACATTCAGGAGAGACAAAGCTACAAACAGGCCAAGGATTAACAAGGTTGGAAGTGCGCTAGACCGTGAGCAGAAAGCCACGGGTAACTATTATTATGAGGAGTAACGGTGCTTCTGCTTGGCTGAGAATGGAACATTTGAGATTATTGATCGTGATGGACTGGCTAGAATAGGAAAGTTCCAGACTCCACATGGAATGATAGAAACACCAGGTGTAATGCCCGTTGTCAATCCAAATATAATTGTGCTCAGTGCAAACGAAATGAAGAAGCTTGGAATGCAGGCGCTCATCACGAATAGTTATATAATCAAGAGAACGCCGGATCTGGCTGAAAGGGCTCTAAGGGAAGGTGTGCATGTTCTTGTCGGGTTTGACGGCCCTATCATGACCGATTCGGGAACATTCCAGTCCTATGTATACGGAGGCATTGAATACAGCAACGTGGACATGCTTGATTTTCAGAAGAGAATAGGAAGCGACATATGCACAATTCTCGACATATTCTCTACACCAGACGATGGGTTCTCAAGGGCTAAATACGCCGTGGAGGAGACACATAAGCGAGCAAAAGAGCTGCCCGATGACGGAACGATATATGCCGGCACAATCCAGGGATCTGTATATCCGTCGCTCAGGAGAAGATCTGCAAGGATAATGAGCAGTTCAAACGTGAAGTACCTGCCAATTGGGGGTGTTGTTCCAATGCTTGAGTCATATGCATATGCCGATCTTGTATCCGCGATGCATTCTGCAAAGATGAATGCCGATTTTTCAAAGCCTGTCCACCTTTTTGGCGGCGGACATCCCATGTTCCTTGCCCTCTCCGTCCTGACAGGAGTGGACATGTTTGATTCGGCGTCATACATAAAGTATGCGAGGGACGACCGTGTGCTTATGCAGGACCGTACTCTCGATCTTTCCGACGTGGAAAAGATGCCTGCATGGAGCCCGCTTGCGGATATGTATACTATAAGCGAACTCAGAAGCCTTGAGAGAGAAGAGAAAACGAAAGCGCTTGCAACACATAACCTGTTTGCCATTTTCGCCGAGATAGCAGAGATCAAGCAGCGGATAGCCGAGCAGTCGCTCAGGAGATACGTGAAGGAAAAGGCAAGGTCACATCCATATCTAATGGATGCATACAAGAAGTTCCTTGGGTACAGGGATGTGAGCGCATTCGAGTCCTATTCCAGGAAAGCACCCTTCTACTATACAGATGCAGAGGATAGCAGGGACCCGATATACTGGAGACTCAGGAATTTCTGCATAAAGGAAATTGCACGCAGCGACAAGCAGATCCTGATTGTCGATGATGCCCTGGTTTCACCGGTTCTTTCAATGGAATCCGGACTGGTAAGGGCTTATGAGAATTCAACTGCTGTTTTCGTCAGGAACTGGAATGGCATACCTGTTCCGATAGAGTTATGGGATACGTATCCGGTACAGCAGAGCATTCTGTCCCGCTCGGCAGCCAAGCGCAATATTCAAGCGCTGCTTTCAAGACTGTTTCCGCGCAGAGAGATAATTGAATTTGATGATCCAGCGAAACTTTCGAATGCTGAAGGAAAGAGGCGATTTGACCTGGAGAAAATCAGAATGATAGCCAGGTACCAGTTTTCGACTGCGAATTCGTCTCTAATATTCCCCGATTCCTGCAGCATCAGGACGTCAAGAAAAACAGATCGCATCAGGACTGTTTCATATGGAGACGATCTGATCGCAACCCTTCGTGCAAGCGACGGATTCCTGACATTCACGACCGCGGGAGCAAAACTGCTTGAGAAGGCACTCCCTGGCATGAAGTGCAGGGTGATGGTATCAGACGAAAGCAGGGATTTCAATCTTCAGGGAAAGAATGTTTTCTTCAAGTTCATAATAGATTCAGACAGGGAAATAGTTCCCGGGAATGACACTCTTGTTGTAGATCGGACTGGCAATATGATAGCAATAGGCAAGTCAACTGTATCTGGGAGGGAAATCAGCTATTTCAGGCGGGGAGTTGCCGTAGACGTCCGATCAGGTATCGGGCAGCCTGGAGACTGATGCGGAGGTTCTGCTTTCAATGTACTTGCTAAGGGATACTATGAAGATTGCCATAACCATGATGCCTCCACCAATTATTGTATAGAGTGAAAGGTGCTCGTTAATAAGCCACACGGAAGTTAGTGCAGCAAATATCGGCTCCCCGACAAATATTATGCCGGCAACAGAAGGTTCCACGTATATCATTGCCCGTGTAGTGACAAATATTGCAAGTACACCTGCAAAAAGCGCAGTGAATATAATGGTGAATATAACGTAGGAGTTCACTATAAAATGTTCTCCGGGAATGAAGGGTATCGCGATCGCCGAAAACACTGCTACAATGAAGAGCTGGTAGAAACTGAAAACGTAACTGTCAAAATCAGCTGCTCTCTTTGAAAGATAGGCAAGATTCATGGCATAAGCTATTGCACATATCATAGTCAGTATGTCTCCAAACCATCCTAGGGGTCCTGAAATAGCACCTGCCGATGTTATTATGAGACCGGTGAACGCAATTATTGACGATATTATTATGACGGCACTTACCCTCGTTTTCAGATATACAATGGATATGAGCGGTAGAATAACGACATACAGGCCGGTTATCAAACCAGAGGCACCGGCACTGGTATAAAGGAGACCGATTGTCTGAAACACATAGCCGAGCATGAGTTAGAAACCAGCCCAGAATCCGTAAATCATTGCTTTGCGATCCCTTAACTGTCTATTTCGCGCAATGAATGGTAGTATTATTATTGTGGAGACGGAGAATCTGAGGGCCAGAAACGGGAGAGGGCTGATGTATACCAGGGAGACCTTAATAAGCGGAAAAGTCACCCCCCAGAAGAAAGTGACCAGCAAGAGCAACAATGAGTAGTAAAGATTTTTTGACATTATCTCGTAAAAAGCATTCTGGAAACAAGCCTGGGACGCTTTAGGAAGAGCGATATGACGACCCTGGATGGGTAATCGATATCGCCTGTCCCATTGATAATATCAATGCTCTCGGACGTCGCAAGTACATCATAAAGTGCGTTGAATTTCCTGTCGCTTATGCCACCAAAAAGCCTGTGGATCATTCCATCAAACCAGAGTTCTCTGCCAAGTTCATGCTTCCATGCTTTCTGATATGAGGAAAGATGTTTCGCAGAGAAGTTTTCGGCGTCAAATGCAGATTCAATTGCTTTCGCAGCATGAACTGATGACACCATGCCAGTGTATATCCCACCTCCGCTTAATGGCTTAACAATTCCTGCAGCATCTCCGACAAGCAGCGCCCTGTCTCCATATGTTCTCTTCAGATACTTCACGGGTATGCTCCCACCGTTTATGCCTACTATCTTGTCCTTACCAAATCTCTCGTTGATCTTGAGAAAATACCTGTACGCTGGTGAATGATAGCTTCCGACACCTATCCTGGTAAGTTTGCCACTTGGGGTGGCCCAGCCGAAAAACCCACTGGATGAATCAGATCCAACATACACATTAACGCTGTCCTGGTCCTCGAGCTCAGCAGCAGAGTCAACCTGGTAGCAAGAAATTATCCTTCCCGGCCTTGTTGAAAACAGCTCTTTGCGCACAACGCTGTTTATTCCGTCTGCCCCGATCACCATACTTGCCTTGATCTCCTTCTTTTCTCCGTCCTCCCTGTAAGTCACCGTTGCGGCGTCATCTCCGACCTTTGCGGCTATTGCCTTTGAATGTATGGAAAAGTCTGAGCCTGAACCGATTGCCATCGCAGCAACGTCCTTGTCGAACTGATCCCTGTCCATGACAATTGTCTTCTCGCCCTTTGCAATATGTATGCTTTTACCGTTAGGAAAGAAAACGTTTGCACCGGATACACTGTTCACTTTCGATCTGGAACGAGCCATTTTGAAAACTCGCTCGGAAACAAGACCGGTGCACTCAACCGGGCGCCCTACCTCTCGATGCTCTTCGAGTATCTTTACATTGAAGCCCTTCTCCGCAAGAAGGTGCCCCAGGTATGACCCTGACGGCCCAGCGCCCACAATCAAAGCATCCAGCACGGCAGTTCATTTAATCACAGGATAAAATCTTATTCCGTGCCCGCACGAAGCTTATCGCATCTAAAAATTATTCTGCTCAAGCCAGTTGAACCTTGTTATGGTACTGGGATGGGTGTTTCCTGCACCTTCTGGTATGTCGGAAGGCATAAAATTAAGATCGTCCACCCTAGCAAGTGCAGATTTCAATAGTTCTGCAAGACCCGATTTTGCTGCAAATATGTCTGCGCTCAACTCCATATTCCTCTGTTTTCGCGCAGCGTTCAGCGATACGAAGTAAAAAACAATATATGCAACAAGATAGTAAAGAATAATCAAACCAGGAATAAGGAAGGAAAAAAGGACGAGCAGATTGAAATATACCAGAACAAAAGCCGTATAGCCCAATCTCAATTTCCGACTATCTCCATGGACGAAGTGACCATATTCATGCGCTATAACTGCAGATAGTTGATCAATTGTAAGATTAGATTCCATATATTTTGTCATCAGTATTATGGGTTTTTTGTAGCCTATGACAAAAGCGTTGGCAAAATTTTTCCCCTTTTTTTCTGTCAAAGCAATAGTTGAATCCCTCATTGTCTCCGGCAATATTTCTTTAAGTGCCTTCAGTTTTTGCCCTTCCATGAAAACATGCGTGGAGTTTCTCTCAAGAATCCTGTTCTCCCGTATCATAGGATAGAAATAGATAAAAATAGATACTGATGTTGCAACAAATATCCCAGAGATAAGACCAATATAACCTGGCAAGAAGTATACCATTGCCGGAATGTGGAAAGAAAGCATAACAAGAAGCGGGAATATGAGGATTGACTTGATTGAATTTGCACTGTCAAGTATGCCGGAGTGTATGTTTCTGTAATTTCTGTTTGCCAGGGAAATAAGATACGAATGGATTGTGAAGGCGACCAATACAAGAAGCAGTGGGATAAGCCACAGGTAAGCCTTTGAAGCAGAACTGAAAAGAAGCTGACCTATGACGACGATTGCAATTTCGCCAATCAGGAAGTCGGTGTTGAGCCGCTTAAGCCGTATGTAATATTTTATCCGTTTCTGCCTTTCATTCAGCGATTGTGGATCTTGTGACATTATGCCTATATAGGAATGTGCAGCTTGTTATAAGTATCATCGGTCAACACCCAAATGGGATTCTCGCAATGTTTTGACCGATGTAACCTGGCCTCCTCAAAGATATGTTTATGAACAGACTCTAAATAACCCTCCGCTGACTGAATCAAAATGCCAGTATCTATAACATTTAACGTCGATGCAGATCTACTCAAGCAATGTGCTGAAATACTTGGGGAGCCTGTTACAGTGGACCGTGACGGTAGCGGCGATGTAGAGATAGTGGCAACTAAGTATGCTTTCAACGCCAACACAAGACTGATACAGAGTATATATGCCAGTCTTGATAACCTGAACCTTAAAGACATTCCTCCACAGGTAAAGGTATGCAACAACCCAGGTGCATTTGCGGATTCCGCTGCCGAACAGGCATTCGCATTAATTCTTCCCGCTGTGAAGAAGGTATTTTACCACAATTTAAGGACCCATAAGCGAATCTTCAAGAAAGAGCCTGTGCAGACCCTTAAGAACAAGACTATCGGGATCCTCGGTTATGGTGAGGTTGGATCAAGAATAGCTAAGATAGCCAGGGCCTTTCAGATGAATGTTATTGCCTACACAAGAACGCAGAAGGAAGATCTTAATGTCGATCAATTCGCTGCCTCAGCCGCCAGGCTGATTGCACAGTCCGATATCATGGTAATTTGCCTTCCACTAACAAACTCGACACGTGGCCTTGTAAACAGCGACGCCCTGAACATGTTTAACGGCAACCTTATAGTGAATGTATCAAAGGCGGAAGTCGTAAACAAGGCTGATATTTTCTGGTACCTGAAACGATACCCGGAGAGGATCTATGCAACGGATGTGTGGTGGAATGAACCAGCTATTGTTGATGATGTACCTGAGAACTGTATCTTCACGCCCCATGAAGGGAGCGAAGTCCCAGGAGACTTCAGCGAAGCCGTCCTGAACGCCTGCAGAAATGCTCGCAAGTTCATGGATGGGTTCGAACATAATGTAGTCGATCCCGGGGAATACTACAAACTCCAGTAGGTAGCTGAACGGATTTTTTGTATCATAGAGTCTAAAGATTTCATCTTTGTCGCATAATTCTGCGACCACGCATGCTTGGTAGATAGTCAAAAACAATATGTGACAGGAGATTTTTGGACGGATCGAACCTGTCTATGTGCAATTCATATTCGGCTGTGAATTCTACAAGATGCACCGCGAGCGAAGATCCTTCTATAGATGCCCTGAAATCCGCCTTCTGTCCTCTCTGCATGCCTATAGATCTGAGGAACAGACCACTCTCGACGGGATCCCCAATGTTAGAAACATACTTCTTTGATATGCGTATCGCACCAGATATTAGTGCTAGTCCCACGAGCGTGTTCCATGAATCCGCGTAATCCATAACAACCACAATCAAAAACTGTCCAGCGATCTGATCTTGTTATGTTCCTCGGTGCCTTTTATCTTTGCCTCCCCCCTTGCATCTGAAAGAACATTTAATGAAAAACCTTCAAGTATCCTGTTGAGCGTTTCGCTGACCCTCTTCGAATAGTAGAGCCAATCCGGAGTATATTCAAAAGGCTGTCCCTCAATGTAGGGTTCAACCTCCTGGGGTGTTTTGCGGCTGTTGGTTACAATCCATGACACTTTCATTCCTGATACGAACGTTTCTCCCATTTCCTTCAGCTTGCGGGCTATCCTGACATTGGCAAGAGAATCAGAGTTCGAGTATTCAGATTCATCGCGGACAGAACGTGATATGACCAGTTTCTGCACAGGAATCGTAGAATCGCCTCTTGATATCTTTGATATAATGTCCTTCGCATATTCGACTGCCCCTTCCGGGTCACGATTCATGATAAATTCAAACACCTTGGATTGCGATTCGCTCTGAAGGTCAAAAGAATCCGTCCTGCGTACTTCATATCCCCTGATAAGGATCTTGCCTTCCTGGTCCTTTGGATAGGCGATCCGCCCAACATATCGCTTCTTTGCACCATGCGAGAAGAATGGATCCAGCACCTTTTCAAAATCAAGAAGTATTCCCTCCTCAGCAGAAAGGCTTTTGCTCAGTTCCTCACCAAACTTCACCGTTTCGTCTACGTTTGGTTTCCCGGATTCTATGAATACAGAATCGGTATCTCCGTAAATCACCCTGTGACCACTTCTTTCGAGTTTGTCCATAACGTTCTGGATTGTGTTTCGTGCGTAATGTGTGACAGATGATCCTATCTCAGGGTTAGTGAATCTGTAAAAAGATGATGCCAGCACACCATAAAACGTGTTCATCAATATCTTTATCGCTCCCTGTACCCCGTCATAGTAGTCGCGGTCACCTGATGTAGATGCGTTCTTGGCCATCTTCTTGACCTCGTCCCGCTGCCTCATCAGATCCTGCAGGATCTTCGGTATAAGGCCTTCTTTCTGGCTTCTGTCAAGATAATGCACACCGTTCGGCGCAATTATATTTCCCTCCGGGTTCAGTGTTGTGAAGCAGATATTGTACTTGATAATCATTGATGGATACATGCTCTTGAAGTCCAGCACTACAACGTTTGAATATAGACCTGCCCCGATCGATCGCACATACCCACCTTCTATAGGGGCAGTCTTGTCCACACGATATGTGAGCTTCACCCCTATGTTCTTCATGTCCGCTTCACGTATGAGGATTGAGTCAACATAATTGCTGGTGCCACCATTAGTTACGTCATCCAGGGGAAGCTTAGTCACTGTTGACATGAACATGTTCCTGTCCACTATCCTTAGCTTCTCATATATCCGGAGAGTGAGGTCTGCATCCTTGATGCAGTATTTTATGACCTCGTCCTGGCGGTTGTCCCACTCCTCCTTTATCTTCAGGCGATTTATATTGTCCTTTCCTTCGCCCAAAAGTTCCCGAGAAACTGCATTAAGCGTCTCCGACTTGGGATGCAGGTATTTTTTCACATTCCACCACACGTCGCTTATGATCCTGCCATGCATTCTCCAGTATCTCTCCTGAACCCTGTGGGGAGACGAAAAATCTCTCGCGAATTCAGGTCTTATATTATTTGCCTTCATCCTTTCCGTGAGCAGAGGAAGATCATAACCGTCAATGTTGTACCCTATGATAATATCTGGATCTTCGCGATTCACGAAGCTCTTGAATTGCGTAAGTATGTCACGCTCATTACCGGTAAAGCTTCCGGAGCTCCTTTCCTCACCATGAGCCATCGACCATCCTATTACAAGGATCTGTTTCGTTTCAATTATGTTCTCAATATCAAAGCTGAAAATCTTGGCAGGTACGCTGTAATCATCAGCGCTCTTCACAGAATCTGCCGTAAGAACTATATCTGTTGTGAATTTTTTCTTCTCTTCCGGATCCTCGAAACCTTCCACATCAACACATGCTCCGAGATCAAAATCATAAATGAATCGATGATGAAAAGGGATGTCGGCAGCCAAAACATCAACGGGCGAAGATGACCTGAATTCTGGGACTTTCCAGGGCGACTTTATGTATATTCTCTTTATCTTTCTATTCCTTCCGTCAACCCAGAGCGTCTTGTCTTCCGCTTTTACAAATTCCTCTGATTTTTTGAGTTCAGCCAAGTAAGAATCTGGAGGATCTATAAGATCAAAATATGGCTTGAAGTTCTTATAAAGTGCAGTAACTGATTTACCCTCTCTGGTCCGGCCAAATAATTCCACTGCAACATCGTCTCTCCTGTATGATGCCGCCATCAACCTGAAGGATACATTCATTGGAAGAGGTATCCATTTCTCTCTATATGAACTTACCAAAAAAGTACGGGTCTTGAATAGCTATGGCAAAGCTCTACAACAAATGCGATCAATCTGGAGAAAAACAGTCTGTTGGTGATTGTAGTGCTGCCTGCCATTAAATAAGTGAAATTGGCAATTTACTTTTAATAGTGGATTTGGGGAAATTGCACTCAAAGGCATTATATTGCAAAATGATGAATCTTCATGACTTTGTGCGCCAGGAAAAGCAAGAACTAGTCAGAAGAAAATGCGGTAATTGAGTCGCTGAAGATAAACCTGCCCAACTCTAAACAAGCGGGTAGGCATCAATCTTCATATCGTATCTTCAAACCGTGCACTTTCAATATGTGGATTTTGTAATCGTAATATCCAGGAGAGAATAATTTATCAATGGACTAGAGTTACAATAATAATGGCTCTAAAGACTGAAAGAGATAAAATGCTCTGGTGGTTACCGCTTTCAGTTACTCTTGCATTCACCCTCGCTTCCCTCTTTCTCGAACATAGTACCGCCTTCCAGAACTCATCGCAGTACCAGCATATATTCATTTACTCCTGGGCGACTTTTGTTATATTAAGCATTGTGATCTTTATAGCGGATGCTTCAAGGCATGGGATGATTATGTTTAGCAGGAAAGAATCCATGATAGCCGCTATCGATGGCAACGGGTCGGCTATTCAGGCTTTGAGTCTGTTTAAGGTAAATGGAGATACAAAGGTAACTGTGAATGGGGTAAGCAAGGATCCAGCAGAGGCAATACAATCTCTCGAAAACAAACTGGAAAAGTACAAGGAAGCGGCGCTGTCTGATCCCTCTATGATGCCAAAACTAGTGATACGTCTGGCAGCACTTTCTCGTCTCTACATTGAACAGGGAAATTCTGAAAAATATGAGTACTACAAAAATGAAGCTTCAAGTATCATTAACAATGACATGTACCCGAGGACAAGAGAGGCAAAGCTGGCAAAGAAGTTGGCCAGGCATATGTGAGTGGTGCATCCTTATCGCGAAAAGAAGCCCATTTATCGCAAATTTTGCAGCTGGATGCCATTCATTTCATTGTCAAGGCTGATCATTGGATATTCTGCTTTAATGCGCTCAATGATCTTCCAGGAACCATGACATTTCATCTTTCAAGGAAGATTTAAGCTGCTCATATTTTGCCATGTCTATATCCCCATTTAACAGGTGGATGTCAAACGATTTTAGTTTTTCATTATATTCTGCCAATCCTTCCTTTCTATATTCCAGGATCAGGTCATCAGTCTTCTTGTAGAAGCTCGCTCCTAGGCCCGTGACTTTATATTCCAGCCGTGGTTTTGCCGATCCAGTAACCCATATTTTCTCAACTATCCCGTATAAGAGAAGTTCCTTCAGATGTTTATCGATAGCCTGCCTGGTCATGCCCATCCTCTCTGCAAGACTTGCAGGAGATGTCGGTGTCGAGAGTCTCCTGACAATATTCATTTTACTTCTGGACGTGAGTGTATGTACTGGAGAAATCACAAAGTTGCAGTTATTCGTATAATATCAACTTTTTTGTTGCTCGACTTAATTGATTTTTTGAATCGATGAATAAAATCATTGCAGCAATTAAATATTAAGTTCAAAATAAATATTTATAATACCTTTGAATCAGCGTTTGAAACGTATGGATGAAGACTTGAAGAGAAAGTTGAAGGAAAAGTTGGATCAGGGAATTATAACACAAGAATTGTATGATGAGATACTGACGAGATGGAAGACTACTCAGGATGAAGATAACAAGAAAGAAAAAAATCCTGAAGAGAAGCATGAAAATAAGGAACACGAAAGAAATTCAACTGTCAACGTAATGGGATTGGGAAAATTCGATGACATTTACGCCAAGGAGTTAACTGTTTCAGGGTCCGTGAAGGTTTCTGGCAATGTAGATGTGTTTAATATGGATGTGTCAGGTGCGGCGAGTATTGGAGGGAATATCACTTTATCAGGAGGTCTTGATGTTTCAGGAAGCCTGGTGGCTGGAGGCAGTATTTCATGCGAATCTCTAGATCTGGCAGGGTCCTTGAAAGCAGAAGAACTTGTTTCAGGAAAAATAGACTCTTCAGGCTGGCTAACAATCAAGAAGGGAATAAAAGCCGAGATCATAAACGTTGATGGTGCAATTGAATCAGATGGTGTGGACTGCAATTCAATTCAAATAGACATTAGCTCTACTCGTGGAAAGATAACAAAACTCCTTTGCAATACTGTAAATATCAGGAGACAGCGGAGAATATTTCGCTCTGCAAGCATCAAGATAGATGAAATCACCTGCAAGACGGCTGAACTCGAGGGCGTGATAGCCAAAAGTATAATCGGCGATGACGTCACGCTTGGCGACGGTTGTGAGGTCGACTATGTCGAAGCAAGCACTTTAAAGATGTCAGAAAATGCAATTGTCAGGAAAAGGAATATCAGGGATGATAATAGATGAAAAGCCAAAGAACGATTTTTGTCGAATTTGCCTATCAAAATATATTTTTATTAAAATCCAATGACAGCCGAGGTTTTTGAATTGACCAGTTTTCCAATTGAAGTAAGGGACATGAAATACACCTACGATGGAAGGAAGTATGCCGTAGACGGCATAAGTTTCTCCGTCAAAGAGGGTGAGGTTTTTGGAATGCTCGGCAGGAATGGTGCGGGCAAGACAACAACGATCAGGATACTTTCAACCCTCCTTAAGAGAAGTTCAGGGTTTGTCCAGGTTCTGGGGATGGATCCCAGTACTGCAGGAAACCATATTAGAAAGAGAATTGGAGTTGTCCTTCAGGATGAGTCTTTTGATTTCACAACCGTTGAAAAGGCCTTTGACGTTTACGGCTTCATCTGGGGAGTGAGCAAAGGCGAGCGTGATGCAAAGAGGGAGTCGCTTTTGAAGACGTTCGAACTCACAGACGTCAGGAAAAAGAGAATGTGGGATCTTTCAGGAGGTCAGAAAAGAAGGGTTCAGGTTGCCAGGGAATTTATGCATGACATGGATGTACTCTTTCTCGATGAGCCAACTTCCGGACTCGATCCGATTGCACGCAGAAATATACTTAACATGATCAAGGACCTGACAAGGGATGGATTGAGCGTTCTTTTCACAACCCACAACCTGGAAGAAGCTGACTATCTATGCCAGAGGGTTGCCATCATGAACAATGGAAAGATCCTTGCAAGCGATACCGTGGATGCTTTGAAGACCGGCTACAATGGTTTAAAGACTGTAGAGGTAAAGTTGTCTGGCGATCAGGCAGGTGCCGGATCCATGTTTTCCAAGGTAAGCTCTGGAAGGGTTGAACCTCCCTTCGAGAGTGGGATGCCTTACAGGATAGTGACAGGGAACACACAGGAGACTATGCAGGAGATAATCAAGCTTGCAGCGTCAGAATCGGCGCAGGTTGAATGGCTCAATGTCAGGGCGGTGTCGTTAGAGGATGTGTTCATCAGCACAATTGCAGGAGGTGCTTGAATGAATATAATCAACTCCTACAGGCTCATGATAAGAAATGTAAGGGTCAATACGGATCCTGGCACACTTGTTTTTCTTGTGCTTATGCCAACCATAT
>JAMCPG010000030.1 GCA_023379845.1 Thermoplasmatota archaeon | reverse complement strand
AAATATGAAATCCAGATGTGAGCTGCGTGAAATACGAGGTGCGTGTTTCCCGGGGCACTGCCGGAATTGAGAAGGAGGGAAACATACTAAAGGTTCACACGAGGCAGGACATGATCGCAAACAGGGCCAACATAGACGTCATCCGTCAGCTGGCAAAGTACTTCTCCGTGGATCCTGCCAGCATACGTATAGTCAGCGGTTCAAAATCCAGGAGAAAAGTCATCGAAATTCCCGAAAAACCCACAAGGTGAAACCAGTTCCTGATATCTGATATCAGGCTATATCAGCTAATTGGGGCTTTCCACAGACTCCAGCCTTCTTTTAAGATCGTTCTCACAGTTTGGGCAGCAGGCATAATAAGTCCTTCCGCCGAAGGTAAGTGTGATCGGCGATGAGCTTATGATGGCTCCGCAGTAGTCACAATGTATATTGGATTTCCTTCCTGAAGTCATGTTGACCGTCCTGTTGAATGCTATCTTGATATCCATTATGTTCACATTCTTGACCTTGAGCAGGTTTTCATAATACATCACAACCACAAACGTCTGATCCACAAGATTGAATGTTTCCACGATGAGCTCCCTGGGAATCAAGTCCAGGCTCGATACATGAATAAGCACCAGATCCCTCTCATCGTCCTCTGTTGTTATGGTGAATGTCCTGATCCTTCCAGACTGCACCAGGGATTCGAAAATCTTCTTTGCGGTTATCCTTGTGATATCGAGTTCCTTCGCTATTTCAACAATGCTTTTCCTCGAGTCCATCTTCAGGATGGAGAGCATTCTCTGCTCTATTTCAGCCTGGTTTTTCTTCATGATGATATATTTTATCATAACGCATATACATTTTGTATAAAGAATGCTTAATAGGACCTCCATGATTCATAATCTATGCCAGTAGACAAGATATGTGGAATGAAAGTGAAGGAAGACACGCCATATAAGAGCCAGTTCCAGGGAAAGACATTTTATTTCTGCAGTGCCGGCTGCAAGGAAACATTTGACAAGAACCCATTGAAGAACTCAAGGTAAGGCGGATCAATATGCCAACGGATCCGGTATGCGGCATGTTTGTCCCCGAATCATCGGATCTTCATATAGATAAGGAGGGACAGCGCTACTACTTCTGCTCCAGGGGGTGCATGGACAAGTTTTTATCCCCTTCTGCCGAGGAAGGGAAGCTGAAGAGAAAGCTCACCGTAGCATGGTCTCTTGCTGTCGTTGTAATATTATTGCAGTACATTTTCGTATCCCTTCCCTACAGGGATTACATAGAGATGATCCTTTCAATTCCCGTTCTCTTTTACTCAGGATCCGGTTTCTTCCAGGGTGCTTACCATACGCTCAGGGCACGCACTGGCAACATGGATCTGCTGGTAGCGCTGGGTACATCAACCGCTTTCTTCTTTTCCGCATTCATAACCTTGTTTCCCTCGACATTCCCGAAAGCAGGCGTTTATTTTGACGCTGCGGTATTCATAATCACGCTTATACTCACGGGCGGATATATTGAGAGTCGCACCAAGGCAAGGGCAAATTCTGCAGCGGCAAGGCTAAAGGAGATTATTCCAGAGAACGTCCATGTAATATCAGGCGATGGAAGCATTCTTGAGAGGAAGCTTGAGGATGTCAGGCAGGGCGACATGGTATTATGCAGGCCCGGCGACATAATTCCGGTAGACGGCCATGTGCTGGACGGTACAAGCGAAGTCGACCAGTCCCTGATAACAGGCGAGCAGATCCCTGTAATCAAGGCAAAGGGCGATGCAGTGACCTCCGGGACATCGAACCTCAATGGGACCATAACAATCGGCGTGGACAGGGTTGGAAGCGAAAGCACGCTCAACCAGGTTTACCAGTTGATCCAGTCGGCTTCTATGGGAAGGGTCAAGGTGCAGAGGATAGCCGATATTTTCTCCTCAATTTTCATACCCATAGTCATAACAGCTGCTCTTGCATCCGCAGTTTTCTGGTATCTATACCTGACAGTTACGGGGCAGCCCCTGGTCATTGAGTATGCAGTCCTGGCGTTCGTATCAGTTGTAGTGATAGCATGCCCATGCGCAATCGGGCTTGCGGGCCCAATTACCCTACTTATCTCGTCAAGCACCTCCTCCGAGAACGGAATCCTGCTAAAGAATACCGGATCGCTCGAGAGGCTTTCCAGGGCGACGATTGTACTATTTGACAAAACTGGCACCCTCACTCTGCCTGACCCGCAGATAACAGAGATCATCGCCGCCCCTGGCCTGGATGAAAATGATGTTCTCAGCATGGCCGGATCGATAGAGAGGATGTCCAACCATCCGATTGCCAGGGCTATCGTCAGGGAGGCGGAACGACGGGGCCTCAACATGCCAAAGGCAGCCGAAACGGTCGAAACGCCAGGCGTTGGAGTGTCCGGAATCGTTGACGGGAAGCGTATAGATATATCGAGATACAGCGCTGGCGGTACTTCGGGAGTATCCGTCAAGATCGGCGGAAAGGATGCCGGGAGCATTGCATTAAGCTACGAACTCCGTGATAGTGCCAGGACGTCGATCGCCACGCTGAAGAGGATGGGACTGAAGGTCTCAATGATAACCGGAGACACTTCACAGGAAGCGCATCGCATCGCGGGAATGATAGGGATCGATGATGTGCATTCGGAATGCATGCCGCAGGACAAGGCAAAGATAGTGTCAGGATACCAGGAAGCAGGCGAATACGTAATCTTCGTCGGGGATGGCATAAACGACAGCATATCGCTCGAAACTGCCGATGCGGGTATCGCAATGGGATCGGGCCTGGATATAGCGAGGGAAAGCGGCGACATTATACTGCTTAACAACGATCTATCGAATATACCGCTCTCAATTGTGATTGGAAGGAACACAATATCAAAGGTCAAGCAGAATATAGGCTGGGCGGTCGGATACAATTCAGCTCTTATCCCCATCGCTGGTGGAATCCTCGTGCCAGTCTTCGGTCTCTCCATGTTCTCCATTCTGCCATTTCTTGCAGCACTCGCAATGGGGATGAGCTCCACCTCCGTAGTGCTGAACTCCATGAGACTGAGAAAGAAAATAATGAGGTCAGCCGGCGAGTATATGCCAAGACAGGCCATGATCCCTGTAAAGAAGACTAGCGCTGACAGGGTGGGTTGAGTTTCATGTTGGATCAGGCAATCACTGTCCGGATCGGAAAAGGTGCGATTAGAATAGAGCCGAAAGCACTCTTGCGGATAGATGGAAGAGATGTTGTGATCAAGGTAGAGGAAATAAAGGGCCCGTGCAACGACGAATCCTGCCAGGTAATCAAGAAGGTCGTGGTGGATGCAGGCAACCATTCGCCGCGGGAAGGGCTTCAATCGATCAGGTGCAATGGTCTTACAATATACATGGATGCACAGGTCTTCAGGTCCATAGATATGGGAAGACAGGACAGGATTGCACTTGAGGCCACAAGGAATGGATTGATCCTGAAGGGATTCTCCTTCGTTTCATGAAGGTCATAAACCCTCACGGGGAAAGAAGCCAGGATTTTTAACACGATGTCACTCGGACATCAGATATACGGAGAGCCCGATGGCCCATAGCAGTCCAGGATAAACTATCATGCGTTCCATTCCTCCTACACCAATTCCGAGATCTATGCCCATTGCATAAAGCACAATCGAGGCAAGGACAACAATGCCTATGATTGGGGATATGAACCTGTAGGCAGACTTGAAACGTTTTATGCCGAAAATTCCTGCGATCCCGGCGAAGAGGAAAACAATGAACGCGCCTATTGTGTGCGGCGCTCCCGTCGTTTCCGGAAATATGCCTACAATCATTGCACCTATCCCTGCTATTGCAAGAAGGTACGGGAAGACCGCCTTTCTTTCGGGCATGGCAAGGAGTATGCCTCCAACAACAAGGGTAATTCCAAGGAAAATAATTGTACCGTTGAAAAGATACGCCGTGGAACCCACTCCCAGGTCGCTTATGACATTGCCGCTAATTGAATAATTCTTGTACAGTGCCTCCCCGATCATCAGCGAAATGGAAAAGATGAATGTCCCGGCAAAGATAAGCACCCCTGCCGCATGTTCATTCTTCATTCATGTTTAACATGCGGCTAAATATTAAGGTATCGCACAACCTCACTTTGCTTCAGTTTCCTGTGCCCTTGAATTACCTATTGTAAGGTTCCAGTGCGCAATCACGTAAACGATGGCGAAGAAGATGATGAACAGTGGAACAAGGTAGAGATCGCTTATGGTCACAAAGGCTTCAGTGAACCAGAATGCCGAGAAAGTAAGCAGAAGAGAGGACACAGCTATCTTCATGTTTGCCTGTTTCACCTTCCTGATCTGGCTGTGGAGTATGAAGCCGGCAATCACCACAAGAACGGCTCCGATGATCAGGCCCGTTATTGTCTCCAGGTACCCATTGGGATAGAGGGCAACAAGGACAATAGCAGCCTCAAATGCCTCGACTGTTCCGACCGAGAATCCAGTGTACATAAGGTCTCTGTGCTCGTCTTCCTCATCCTTATGCGGCGTCTTTATCCCAAGCGAAAACTTGACCGACCTCCTGGAACTCCTTATCAGCCTGATACCGAAATAAAGAAGCAGAACGGCTGAGATCAGCCTCACATAGAAAATCGGGAGAAGCGCAATGTACTTGCCTATAAATGCAGTAGGAATGAAAATCACAAGGACTCCTAAGATTACCGCAAGGAACACCGCTCTCTTTTTGGACTCCGCATAAAGGGCAATGCCGACGGCGGTAGCCTCAGACATCTCCAATAACGTTATACCCATTGCAGCCAGAAATATGGCAATACTGAACACATTTCGGCATATCCTCAACAGATAAAAATATGCCATTCATGTAAAGAAAGATCGCTTAAATGGATAAAGGCAAACCTCAATTTATTGGAACTTCCGGCCGCAGGATGGGCAAAAGTTTGCGCTTCCTGCCGATACCAGTCCACAGTTCGGGCAAATTCTCTTACCAATGAGCGGTGAGAAAATATCCGAAACCGAAGTTGATGAGGCCATAATAAGGGCGATGCATACAATAACCATTAACGAACCTACAACAAAGCCGCCTCCGACAATGAATGCAAGCAAAGCAAGCACCAGCACATAAATGGAATGTATTGTATCCTTCGGATTCTCCATGACTTTTCTGGTCTGGCTCAGTATGAGAAGACCAAAGACAATGCCCAGAACCATCAGAATTGTCAGGAAGACGACTACGATGCCTAGAGAACCTGATATCGAAATTCCTATGCCCGAGGCAAAGCCTGATGAATATGCAACTGATCCAATAAATATAACAAGGCCAAGTCGGAAGACCGCATCCAAAATAATCAGGATTGCTCCTATCTTTATCATGGTGAAAAGTATGTTGGATGTTTCATTTCGGGAGGATTCCACACTTCCTTCATGCAGTCGTCATACTTGAAATATTCCAGCTTCACAAGCCAGGATAAACTATATATCGTGTTTAAAGGAAAATCCCAATCGCCGGATTCAATTATGTTTCTTGTCAGTATGCATGCCCTCCTGAATTTCTTCGTGAACAAAATGATCAGTTCCCTCTGATGTTTTGAGCTGGGGTATAAAATGACGCGGCGTTTCTTCCATAAACTGTCTTCTCTGTTTCAATGAAAGAACCCTCAACCACAGGGAGATCAAGAAGAACAGTGTGATAAGAAAGCACAATGGTGCCAATGCATTTTCGATTCTCAATAAGCCTTACGTTTTCTGCAGAATTGTAACCACTATCGAATATTATTATGGAATTCTCTGGAATCTGCTTTACTATATCCGGAAATGTTTTTGAATCTTGCATATTCCCGGGATATGCACTCTAGAACAATGGTATGTAATCGTAATTTGATCCTATTTAGTATGAGAATGGTTCAGATCGAAACGATAATACCTGTGGCCTTTCCTAGCCATGTCACTCTTCTCGATGAATTTGTACATGTTTGATGCATTCACAGATATTCTGGAGAAACCATATCCCATTGCTTGGACCTTTCACTCACTGATTTCATGTTCAGCTTCAGGTGTTCATACTTTTTTCGGGTACAGTGTGGATGCATAGTCTCCTAGCATCCATCTCTCAATGCCACTCTTCGATTGAAGATCAGACCGCCTGTTCACGACGAAGAGGAGGAAGTAATCACCGGGAGACATGCCTGTGTCATTGTGGTCCACTAGCTCATCTATCATCTGGTTGATTCCAATGGCACTCTCCATGAGGAGGATGGATGCGGTGGTTCCAAAGGTGAGTGAATATGCATCCAGATCTAAATGACTTGTGTCGGTCCCTAACAGATTCTCCATGTCCGCGATATAGATTTCCCTGGTAATTCTGACCTTTCCGTTGATGCGTTTATTCCACCCCACCTCACGACAAGTCTTTTCTTACAAACTATTTTGTTCCAAACAAGTAATGGCATCAATATGCATCTACAAAATAATCAGTTTATCCATTCAAATCGGCAACCGGCAGATTATGTATGGTCTCACGAAAATAAAAGAAAGAAAATTGAATGCATCTGCACTCAAAGTTAATGGCGATCAAGTCTTCCAGCGGATTTAGATTAGGCAGTAAAATGTAAGATGTAAAGTCACGGTTAAAGTAAAATTAATAGGTTGTTAGAAATTATTATGAGGGTGTTATAATCAAACAGAAAACTAATAAAACAATAGTATTGGTAGTTGCGTTTATAATCTTGGTGGGGTTCGGCCTTTACGTTGCATTAAAGCCCAGTCCCAGTCATACCCTGACAATGACTGTAACTCTTGGGTCTCATACAATCGATCAAGGAAATTCGCTTAAATTATACCTGAACGCTTCCAATCTGAATGCTCCATTTTCAATCGACGCAACAGGCAACAATGGCCTGTGTGTTATCCATACCAATAAAGAAGGTATCCAACTTTCAGCAGTCGGCACGTTCACAATACCTTTTTCCCTGAATCAAGAAAACCCTAGAATAGTGTTATCTTGGAATTTGAATTATGGCAATTTAGGAAGACATTGTGGAATTGAAAACTGTTTACTACCTGCCGGATATTATGAGTTGACTGAAGGTTCGCAGTGTTTAAAAGAACCAGGCAACGATAATTTCTCATTCAAAATAATAGACCCATACTTCCAGATTAAGGGAGTGGGGATGTCGTTAGCGAACAATAATACGGATGTGTTTATAGGTCTAAACTCGTCACTTCCAAATCTAATTCAAAATAATTCTACAGACATTAAAATATCAAACATTATTACTAATGATTCCAATGATCAACTTACTTATCAGAACTTCAGTCAAACTGTCAGTGTACCGGGCAGCTTGACATTTCTATATAAGTCAAATTCAAAATATCAGCAGTTTATTGCTATTGTATCGGTACAAACTACTGTAGGAAGAGTAGCTGAGGTGGCTTACTATGGCATCTACCAATGAAATCACCGTTGAGAGTATTGTAAAAACTTATGGATTGAGACACAAGATCGTTGCAATTGACAATGTCAGTCTTTCTGTCGAGCATGGAACATGCACTTCACTAGTAGGCCCAAATGGAGCGGGCAAGACAACTCTGCTGAAAGTCGTCAGTGGACTCACTAACAGGTATCAAGGTAAGGTATCAGTCAATGGAAGGGTCTCTCTTTCGCCAGAGGTATCAGTGAATTTTCAGTTTATGGATGCAGTTGAGAACATTTTGTATTTTTCCAAAGTTGTGGATAGAGAAATAGATCCGACCGACATTTTAAAAAAGGTCAATCTTTTACTAGGAAAACAGCAGGTTTACTCCTACTCAAAAGGCATGAAGAGAAAATTAGATATCGCAAGGGCTCTTTCTCTGGGTGCAAAGTCAATTCTGATGGATGAACCATTCGACGGTCTTGATCCAGGAGCATCTGATGATCTTGTGGACATTATTAACTCACTAAAAAAAGAGGGTGTAACATTCCTAGTCAGTTCACACGATCTTCACAGATTGACGGACATCTCTGACAAGGTCGTCTTTCTCAAGAAAGGACGAGTCTGCGGCTTAAGAGATCTCAGAGTGAGAAATACCCTCATAGCTAATTTTATGGAAAATTCCGTTCTTGCTGCTGATCTGCTCGAGCAAATGGGATGCACCATAACAAACACCGGAAAAGGCGAATTGCATTTTATTCCAGATCCTCGGTTGAAGACATGGGAGATAATTGGAAACCTTATTTCCAATGGTGTAAAGGTAACTGGAGTATACAATGAGACTTTAGACTCTGATTACAGGAGGATCTATCATGGAAACCTCGATTAGATCTCTTTCAAGTGAAATGAATCGGTGGTTCCTGTCATTTAAGAGGTCCATTATATGGCCAATAGGACTCATATTGTTTGCAATAATAGGTATAGCACCCTTTTACCCTCTGGATACATTATCCAATACCTTTACACTTTATCCCCCCAACGTAATTGTATTCAATCTTTATTCCCCACTTTTCAAGGATTACATCATGGCTATTGTCTTGCTATTGTCAAGTTTACTAATCTCTGAAGATACAGAAAACGGAACCTGGACTATCCTTCGAACAATTAGAATTTCACGATTCCCTTATATTGTCGCTAAATTTGTATGGATGCTTATCTATGCAATTGCAGGTTCTCTTGTTACTGTCTTTGTGTTTACGCTATACATATCATCATCATTAGGCTATTTTGCGGTCGACTATTTCACGAGCGGAATTGAACTGGTACTTTCTTATTCATTCATAATCGCTTTAACTGCGTTATTCGGTTTAACAATATCGGCAATATTTGCAAAGAGAGTTTATTCTGTGCTGGCGGCAGCAGCTTATTATGTATTTCTAGTTGCAGTTTCGCTAAATCTATATACGACAATGTTCGTAAATGGATCAGGATACCAGGATGGTTTTCCTGGATACAATATACACATTCCATTTATTGACAAACTCCTCATATTGATGGCCCCTACAACATTTCATGGTGCGGCCGCTAGCCTTATAGGTCTACATACCATAAATAATAACTACTTGAACGGTGGGGCTCCATCTAACCAAATTACGATATTCTTCCCTCTGTTGTTTTCAAGCCCGTTAGGGTATATACTACCATACTTGATTCTTACAGCCTCTTTGGTTACGTTAATGTGGGTTACTCTATTTGTAAAAAGGAGGTTCCTATAAGTGAAGATCAGGAGAATTATTTTAATACCTATAGTTGCATCTATTGTTGTAGGGGATTTCAAAAGATCCCCACCGAAAATCTTTTTCGTGACTTCATGATCATTCTCCATGAATCTCTACCCTACCGGATTGTCTGAGCTCTACAAGGAGATTGAAGCACTTGGCGATCCCTTGACCGGCATATCGGATTGCATTGATTTCAAACGGATAAGGCCAATATTGTCCAATCTGTATGAGAATGACACAGAAAAGGGTGGAAGACAAAATTATGATCCCATCCTAATGGTCAAGTTTCTGCTATTGGAGCAGATGTCTTAGAACTTTTTTCATAGAAGTGGTATTCTCTCTCAGATCCGCAGATAGAGAGAGATATCAGGGACAGGATATCATTCATGAATTTTCTCGAATATCCTGAGAAGTTGCCGGATCGTAACACAATATGGTATTTCCGTGAACGATTATCGAAAACAGGAAAGGATCGTATTGTTTTCAATGAAGTGCGAGATCAGATAATGGCCAAGAGAATCCGCATCAAGAAAGGTACCATGCAAGATGCATCATTCATCAAAGAGGATGAGGGAGAGTATGGAAAACCTAGGGGAGAAGATGCAAATACCCGAAGATCCAGGGATGGTGCATCAGCAACAAAGAATCATGAACATCACTTTTTGAAGCTATTTTGCCCAAATTTCACAATCATTACTATGAATCATTAAAAATTGGGTAGTTTTGTGAAAACATCAAAATCTTGTGTTCATACAATAATATGGAAGATCGAGCATTACCTGTACGATTATATCAATGCAGTATGAAAAAAGTGAAACTTCCTCACTTCCTGCCATATAATGGATCTAATGCTGGTTAAGCTTTGAAGTTTCCTCGACGAGTTCCTTTACTGTTTTCCGTATATCGTCATGCTTAAACCCAAAGCCGGCGTCCTGAAGTCTCTGCGGAAGCACGTACTGGCTTGAAAACAGTGCGTTGACCGCCCCCTCTCCACCAATTAAGCGAATAAGCATACGGGGTGCTTTCAGCTTCACTTCCCTCTTGATCTCTTCCGCAATTATGTTCTGCAATTCTTCCTTCCTCACTGGATTTGGAGCAACAAGGTTGAATACGCCAAAATGCTCAGTCTTATCCATCAGGAAAAGAATGGCTTCACAGAGATCATCTATGTGTATCCATGACATCCAGTTGTCACCGTTACCGAAGCTGGCACCTCTTCCCTTGGCTGCAAGGCTGCAGAGCTCTGTAAATGCCCCTCCGTCTGGACCCAGGACAACACCAAACCGTGGTGTAATCAGCCTTGTGATGAAGTTGTTAAGCTTCTTTGCCTCATCTTCCCAGCCCACGCATAGCCTGCTCAGGAAATCAGTCCCGGGAGAACTTTCCTCGGTAAGGTTTTCAGACCCCCGATCCCCATAATACCCTATTGCAGATGCGTTTATGACGGAAAGCGGTGGATCCTTGCTCGAATTAACTGCAGACACAATTGTGAAAGTGCTGTTAATCCTGCTCTCAAAAAGCACGTTCTTATACGAACTGCTCCATTTCTTGCCAATGCTTGCACCCGCCAGGTTTATAACCGAATACGACCCGGATATCGCAGCCATGATTTCTGGATCCGGGTCTTTTCCCGGTTCGTAATGAACATAAGTTACGCCGGCATCATTTTCCGACAGAACCCTTGTGGTAAGTATGATTACTTCATAGTTGTGAGTCAGGAGCAATCGAGTGAGATGCCTGCCTATAAAGCCGGTCCCTCCCGCTATCACAACCTTCTGCGTCATTTAATACGCATGTCAAGGAGGTAATAATTTCTTTCGCAAATTTGAATGAAAATGCACAACAGTCCGCCAATGCCCTGGATTACTGCTTGAAGGAATCTTCGCAGGCTTCATTCTACCGCATCCCCTTAAGTTGCAATCCTCTCTAAACGAAATAGCCGGGAATGCACACATTGCAGGATCGGCAAAAGTCATATAATCCGGCCAGATCAGTCTCTCATGCAGGATTTTGCCTATCAACCTTCACAGGAAAGCATCCAGGCAACAAACATTTTCAAGCTTGCCAGGAGAATTGGGTTCAGCAACATCAATCAACTTTACGACTTTGCCGATTCTGATCCTGAAAAATTCTGGCCCCGTGTCATTGAGGATTGCAATATCCATTTTGAGAAGAGATACAGCAAGGTACTCGATTCTTCATTAGGAATACCTTTTACGAAATGGTTCACCGGCGGCTCAATTAATGCCGAATACAACTGCGTTGGCAGGTGGAAGAATTCAAGCAGCACGGCAATAAAGTGGGAGGACGAATCCGGCAGGACAGGAAAAGTTACATACAGGGAACTTGATTTCACAGTTGGAAAGCTTGCCGGATCACTGGTTTCCCTGGGAATACGGAAGGGCGACAGGATAGGCATATTCATGCCTCTCTCAAAGGAAGCGGTGGAGGCCATGTATGCCGTCATAAGGATAGGGGCGGTCGCTGTCCCCATCTTCTCGGGATACGCCGAGGAGGCCGTCAGGAAAAGGGTTGATGATGCCGGCATAAAATATCTTTTCGCTTCGTCGCACTACAGCAGGAAGGGAAAAACAATAGACATGCTCCAGTCAATTTCCGGCCTCAGCGAACTTACGATAATTGCATCAGGGATATCTGAGGAGGGAGAGCGCCTGATCTCGCTTGAAAGGCTGATCAGGGAAGGTGAATATGTCACATCAAGGCAGATGGACCCTGAGGATCCGTTCATAATGCTCTACACTTCGGGAACGACAGGAAAGCCGAAGGGAACGGTGCATGTCCATGGTGGCAGTTTTGTAAACATAGTCAAGGAGGTCAAATACTATATCGATGTGACGGCACAGGACACGGTCTTCTGGATCACGGATTTGGGATGGATGATGGGACCATGGTACATCCTTGGATCGAATGCGCTTGGGGCATCCATTTTTGTGTACAGCGGTGCGGTGGATTACCCCAGCAAGGACAGGGTTCCCGACATGATCGCCAGGCACGGCATCTCAATCCTCGGCCTCTCTCCAACATATGTGAGAATGCTGAAGCACAGCAACTACACAAGGCCGTTCGACGGTGTAAGGGTATTTGGATCGACGGGAGAACCATGGGACGAGGAGGGATGGATGTTCCTCTTCAGGGAACTTGGAAGCTCCCAGGTGCCAATCGCAAACATATCCGGGGGGACGGATATAATCGGCTGCTTTCTGGCATCCACCCCGGCGATACCGATGCGACCGAGGTGCCTTTACAGGGGGCTAGGAATGAATGCTTCCGTGTACGATGATAATGGCAAGGAAGTCTACGACCAGGTGGCATATCTTGTGTCGAAGAAGCCATGCCCCTCCTTCACGCGCAGCCTGTGGAAGCAGGATGACAAATATATCGACTCATACTGGTCGAGGTTCAAGGATGTCTGGTTCCATGGAGACTGGGCCACCATGTCACGAGATGGTTATTTCTACATCCTTGGACGCGCGGACGACGTTATAAAGGTGGCGGGAAAGCGGGTCGGGCCGAACGAGGTCGAGGACAGTGTGATGCGCGTCAAGGGGGTCAGGGAATCGGCATGCATTGGCATACCTGATGAGATAAAGGGTGAAAGCCTTGTCGTATTCTACATGGGCGAGAAATCCCAGGAAGTGGCTGATGCGGTTAAACATGAAATAGAGAAATCACTGGGCAGGTCCTTCAGCCCCAGTAGCGTGATCTGGGTCAGTGCGCTCCCGAGGACCAGGAGCGGGAAGATTATGCGCCGGCTTGTGAGATCAGCTTACCTGCATCTTCCTTCAGGCGACACGAACAACCTTGAGAACCCTGAATCGCTCGAAGAAATAGCAGCAATAGCGAAAGGTGACTGAACCTTGGAGGAGATCCATATATTCAGCGGCGGATCTTTTTCTCTTGATCCGGGTGCCATCTTCGGCATGGTGCCTGCATCTTCATGGAGCAGGGAATATACAGCAAACGAAAAGGGAAGGATTCGGCTTGCGGTAAATATTCCCATAGTTCGGCTGGATGAAAAATCGATAGCATTCGATTCCGGCCTGAACCCGGGTCTTCCGGAAAGGTCCATGGCATTCTTTGAAGTCTCAATGAACGATAACATGGATAGGCAGATCCGGGAAACCATGGGTTCCGATAAGATATATGCAACTGTTTACTCGCACCTGCATTTTGATCATTCGGGCGGCCTATCTCCTTCAAGAGATAGTGTATTCCGGTCTTCAATGTCGATCATACAGGAATCTGAGGTCAGCTTCGCGAGGAGGCCAAACGATCTGAGCAAGGGGAGTTATCCCTCCGTTACTATAGAGAGAAAGAAATCCAGGATCATCTCGGGACGGGCCAGGATCGCTGGAGGCATAAGTATAACAAGAACCGGAGGCCATTCCATAGGCCATCAGATAGCATTCTTCAACATAGAAGGAAAAAAATACCTCTATCCCGGAGACATATTTCCATCATCCTTCCATATCAGGCCGACTCACATACCTGCAATAGACAGTTACCCTGTGGATTCCCTCCACTGGAAAAAGCTTCTGCTGAAGAAGGTCATCAAGGATGGAATAAGGATAATCTTCCCTCATGATCCGCGGATACAGGTTGCAAGCATTTCCGGCACAGTCCTGAAGCCTGTTGTGAACCCGGAAAGCATCACTTGAGCGTGAAGTCCTGCATGTCGGAAAGAAGATAATCCATGCCAAGCTCTGCCGTATCCGTTGAATAGAGGGCAATCCTGAGTATCTCCTCGGAGGCAGCGGTTGCCGTGGATAGGTCCTTTAGCTTCGGGTCAGAAAGTATCTTGTCCTTTATGTCGTATACTTCATGCTTCTTCTCGACCAGATCATTCATTCTATCAACGTTTTTGGAGTAGAACGCCTCCATGGACTCCCTGTACATGCCCAGGCTGAACTCAAGAAAACCGGAGAGATGCTCAAGGACGGCACTGCTCTGCCTGTCAATTTTACCGAGTATCTTGCATATGTTTACGGTGTGATCTGCAGTTCTTTCCAGTATCCTGGAAAGTATCAGTGCATAGACGCTGTTACCGCTTGTCGAAATCGACGCCTTTGTTTCCCTGAATATGTACCACTGGTACCTGTCAACCTCGTCGTCGCGCTCGATAACGTTCAGCATCATCTTGCTGTCCCTTAACTTCACGGATTCAAGCGTGTCCGAGATCATGGTTTCGACATTCAGTGACATCCTTCTCAGCGCATTCCATATAGTGAAGTTGTCGGAGTTCAGTACATTCTGAAGCATTATGGAGTTTGAACTCTCCTCGAAAATTTCCACACCCATTACCCTGCGGGCGAACCTCTTCACAGCCTCCCTTACCTTCTGGTCCATAAGCTTAACGGTCTTTATGGTGAGAATATCAAAATATGAGATGTATATCGATGTCAGCATCCTCTCCAGCAAGACATCATCAACTTCCTTCGTAATTGTAAGTGTCTTGGCCTTTTGCGTCCCCTCGCCGCTTCTTGGATCGAGAACGAGAGTGATGCCGGACTCTGAAATGTCGACTTCGCTCCCCTTGACTAGACCGGCTCTCTGTACCCACTTGGACGGCAGCGATACAGTAAATGTGGATCCGCCGGTCAGTTGGACCCTTCTCGTATATTTCACAATATAGTATGGTAAAGAAATATATATGAATTACCAAAAATAAGTAAACCTGCTTATTTTGGCGTATCCGGGTTATCGCCCTCAAGAACCTGATCCGGCTGAGGGGGAGACGGTGGAGGAGGATTCAGGTAACGCTTTCTCATTGCAGCGCTGTTTGAGATGCTCCTTGCTATGAATGCGCCCACAACAAAAATCAGTTCAAATGTGATCATGAATCCCGGCGTCAGGTCCAGCAGGTACAGTTCTATTATTGCCCCGACAGAAAACACGGGTCCAACGTTGCTTATCTCCGAAGTGCCGTTATCAAAGAAGAAATAGTACTCGTACACACCGGTGGGCGTAAGGTTCGTTGAAATATATGAAATGAGGAGTGCGCCTGTGGCATTATGCGTTGTCAAAAGATCGGCCTCAGATATATTTGCCTTGTAACCGTTTGAAATGCCCACCACAGTCACATAATATGTGTAAAGCGTCTGGTTACCTGTAATTGCGAAAGTAAAATTGTATTCCGAGGCTTCATGTGTAAATGGTTCCACAGAAGCGATAACTGTTGATCCATTGCTTAAAGATTGGCCCGATACGCCCGAAGAATCATAGAGTGCATACCCAAATATGACACTTGCCAGCACAACGGCTACAAAGAAAACTACCGTGGCGCCCAAAATTCTTGGGACAAGCTTCCACATCTTGAGATAGTGCATTACAATGAATACTCCAACAGGAACCAGATAGATCAGGAAACCGATGAAAAGGCTCAGGTAAATAAGTAAAACCGCTACCGCGACTGAAAATATCAGAACAAAGATACGATTATTGTTCTGCATGAATTTTGTGAGATCACTCATCTGGGGTAGGTATGAAAACATCACTATTAGAATTATCCGAAAATCAGTTCTTCTCATGTAATCTTAAACCCTTAAAGATAGAGAACTGGCGGGTCATGAGGTATTTTCTCATATGATATCCAAAAACTGTTATGTGAACCTGTTACTTTTACTTATGTTAAGCATTCAAAATTGATCAATAAGAGCAACCATGTCGAGGAACTTTGAAATCCAATAGCGAATTATTGGGTCGGATAAGAATGAAGGCGGAATCTAAAATACTTGCACGCTTCAATGCTGTCAGGAAGAGAACCCTTGAAATATGTTCTGCCCTGGAGAGGGACGATTTCATGGTTCAATCCACCGAGGATGCGAGTCCACCAAAATGGCACCTGGGTCACACAACATGGTTCTTTGAGACCTTTCTGCTGAAGAAATATCTTGAAAGATACAGGGAGTTCGACGAGAAATTTCGAGGCATATTCAACTCCTACTATAACACGCTTGGATATTTCATGCCTAAGCCCAGCAGGATGCTTCTTTCCAGGCCTTCGCTTGAAACGATTCTTGAATACAGGCGTTACGTAGAAGGCAGGATTGTGGATCTTTTCCAGGAAAGGAAGAACGCAAATCAGGATGAGATAGAGAATCTAGTCTTGCTTGGAATCAACCATGAAGAGCAGCACCAGGAGCTTCTTGTCATGGACATCAAGGAAAATATGTTCCATTCTCCATTCAGGCCCGGTTTTGGCGCTTGGCATTCACGGAGGGGAAAGGCAGGAAAACTTGGATGGGTCGAATTCAGCGGAGGCATCTCCAGCATCGGTGCCGATCGTGGAGGATTTTCATTCGACAATGAGCGCCCAAGACATAAGACCTATCTCTACCCTTACATGATTGCAACCCGTCTTGTAAATAACGGTGAATACCTCGCGTTCATCCATGACGGTGGCTATGAGAATCCGGCTTTCTGGCTATCGGAGGGATGGTCTCTCATCAGCAGGGAAAAATGGAAAATGCCGCACTACTGGGAGAAGCATGGGGATAATTATTACGTCTTCACGCCGGGCGGCATGAAGGAGATAAACAAGGAGGATCCAGTATGCCATGTCTCCTTCTATGAGGCAGATGCATATGCTAGATGGGCCGGCTGCAGGCTTCCAACAGAACAGGAATGGGAGCATGCCTTTTCAAGCATGAATTCTCGTCCCAAAAGGATGGAATATACATGGCATCCTTCTGTTCAAAGCTCAAATGACGGGCTTCAGGGTCCCGGAGAGTGCTGGGAGTGGACTTCAAGCCCGTATTTGCCATACCCTGGTTTTACGCCACTAAGTGGTGCCCTTGGCGAATACAACGGGAAATTCATGTCCCAGCAGATGGTTCTCCGTGGCGATTCGGCTGCGACCCCTCCTGGTCATTCGCGGGTCACTTACAGAAACTTCTACCACCCCGAGAGCAGGTGGCAATTTGCAGGCATAAGACTCTGCAGAGGTCCAGAGCATGACTGATGCGGACATCCTGGATCTCAAGCCTGATCTTCCAGATTTCAGGAAAGAGGTCCTGAAGGGATTACAGAGCCCATCGAAATGGATTCACCCCAAATTCTTCTATGACTCAAATGGTTCGCTCCTCTTTGATCAGATAACCGGGCTTCCAGAATACTATCAGACAAGGACTGAGAACTATCTGCTGAATGACAAGTGCAACATTATATCAAAACTGCTTAAAGACGTGGAAAAAGCAGTAGAGCTTGGTGTCGGGAATGGCCAGAAAAGCTTCAGCCTGATAAAATGCCTTCCCGGTTTGAAGGAGTATGTCCTCCTGGACATTTCCATCTCATCCCTGAGAGGGGCAGTCAAATATCTTAAGACTGCGTATCCATGGATAGGTATACATGGTGTATGCACTGACTATCTAAATCCTCATGCTTTGTACATGGGAGAGGGCACCGGGAAGCGTCTCATAGTTTTCCTTGGATCAACCATCGGAAACATGGAGAAACAGGATTCTATGGCATTCCTCAGATCTTGCTATGGAGGCATGAATGATGGTGATGCGATCCTTATAGGTGTTGATATGAAGAAGGACAAAGAGGTTCTGGAAAGAGCATATAATGACTCCTCTGGTATAACAGCAAGATTCAACCTTAACATGATTGAAAGGATAAAGAGGGAATTTGGTGTTTCAATCCCTGATGGAACGTTTCTGCATAGGGCATTTTACAACGAAGACATCGGCAGGATAGAGATGCATCTGGTCTGCACCAGGAACTTCAGCATGAATCTTGATGGTGCCATCATACACTTCTACAAGGGAGAGGAGATACACACAGAGAACTCATACAAATACACACCTGAAGAGTTCAGCGCAATGCTTTCAAGATCTGGGTTTACCGAGCCAGAACGGCTAACTGACAGCAGGCAGTACTATTCCATATTTATTGCCAGAAAGCCATGAACTTTTGGTCTGATCCGACAGACAATACTTCTCTTATAATGCTCGTTAAACAAGTAAATCCAGGAAGAAGATAATTAATATCTCATGGTGCACTTAGAAGCAGGATAATATGTCCCACTCATTTTATGGCATAGATCACATACAGCTTGCAGCCCCAGTTGGTTCCGAGGACATTGAGAGAAAGTTCTTTCACGACATGCTTGGTATGGAAGAGATTGATAAACCAGGCAACCTGAAAAAAAGAGGCGGGGTGTGGTTTAGGTGCGGCGAACACCAGATACACATCGGTATCGAACAGGACTTCAAGCCCGCAAAAAAGGCACATCCTGCGATCAGGGTAAGGGACATTGAAAGCCTGAAGGAACTCCTAGCCACTAACGGTATTCCGGTTGATGAAGGAGAAAAGCTCCCTGGCGCCAAGAGGTTCTATGTCAGCGATCCATTCGGGAATCGCATAGAGTTCCTGGAATGGACAGAATGATCTATTTTTGTCATCTCGGTGCCTAATTATCGTTTGCAGCGCTGGATACCCCCTTAGACCTGGATGCTGAGTATAATTAAGCTGAAATGGCAAACTAACCCATAGGGTCACTTGCACTTAGTAAGGACATTCTCATCATGCATTGCAGCGGAAATAATGCAGAAATGGACTGATAATCATCAGGTTCAGATATCTCACCTACCGTCCCAGTTCCTGCATTCATGTCGGCTAAAATTATCCCATCCTGTTACTATAAATACAATAGGAGATCCTTGACCGATTGTATTGTTCTATAGGGCTGCTCATCATATGGATTCTTCACATTGCTGAGATTGACCCAGAATCCCTTTATCCCGATTCTTTGCGGGGAAATTACGTCCCAGAGTATGTTGTCTCCAACCATCCAGGCATCTTCAGGTTGATCCACTTCTAGGGATTTAAGGGCAAGCCTGTAAATCCTCTCATCTGGTTTGCCGTATCCTATCTCCCCTTCTACCAACACTGTTTCAAATAACATGTCCAGGCCGAATTTTGTTATCTTTGCTCTCTGTGTTTCTCTCGCACCGTTGGTTATCAACGCAAGATGTATCCCGGCATCCCTTAACCGGGAAAGAGTGTCAATTGCGCCCGGTATCAATGACACGGTCTGTTCACGAATCTCGGTGCATCTATCCGCTATACACTCCGAAAGCGGGTTGTCATGAATTCCCAGATCAGAGAATGTAATCCTTGCAATCTCCCTCCTGGATTCTATGATGTTCCTTATCCATCTGGCACTTCTGGATTCATCAGACCAGAACCATTCAGCCTTCTCCAGTATCCTTTTAACCAAATTATCAGGGTCAATGTTCCCAGGAAGATTGGGGCAATCTTTGACAGCCTGTCTCCAACCTCTATCCCTCGAGATATTGTAGTCAACCAGGGTACCGTCCATGTCGAATAACACGGCTAAAGGCAACTTTTGTACCATCTTCATGCGCTATATCCGGCAAAATAGTTAAAGTCACTGTCGCCTGTCTTGATCTAAGCCCACGGGGCATGACTTTCTTCCCATGTGATAAGATAGTAACTGGCTGGGGTCTTAAGGGCTAAAGCGGTCGGCTTCCATGTCAACGGATACATGAGGAGGTCCATGTCGCCTATTGTAAATTACGCATATGTCTGGGCGGAAATAAATTCTTGGATCTGTATTTAAGTCCACCTTCAAGCAAGAAGGGTGCAATTTATCGTCATAGCCCATGTTTATTAGCTCTCCAACGCTGCTGGAAAAGCCTGAGAGCGAAGGTGAAGAATGGCAAAAGCTATGTTCGAAATAGGAGAAACGGAAAAACATCGTTTTGCAGTCAAATGGAGCCTGTTCATGAAACACCTCACAATAGAATTGGATGATGAAAAAGTAACGGATGAGTTCCACTATTCACCTGCACCCAAGAAATATCATTTCGAAGTGGGTAACACCGAAAAGCACCAGGTGGAAATTAGCGCAGGTGGATTCTCTGCCATTAAAGTCTTTGTAGACGGCAAGGCGCTAGAATTAGGTTGATAACCCTCCGATGATAACTGTTGCTTTGATCTGTCAAGGAAGGATCGACGAGATAGAACTGTCCGTGGATAATATTTAGAGAACATAGCCTCACCAGAATATAAGTGCGTCAATCGAGACCAGGACTGACCTATGTTTGGTTCGTACTGCTCTCAATGCCCGTATCGATTAGATATATTGTAAAATTATCCTCCATTGTGGCAGTACGCCCCACAGCCTTGATTGTTAAGTCCAAGGTAAGGTCCGATACAATTGGCGGATTATAATAAACACACAAATCTCTTGGAAAAGCCGTTTCATTTAGATAACTAGGCAAAAATAATATCTCTTACCCTCTATTACGCGACTCCAATTATCAAGAGGAAAAAAGATAGCTACAATCGTCCTTGCTTGAAAGCTGTTTTCCTCTATCCTTTTCAATTTGCATGAGATAAAAAATGAATAATTATATGATGGGTCACACGACTTCCTTTGGGCACAACGTATTGCCCGGAATTTTGTGTAAACCTACGGATACCTTTCCATGAACATGTCTGTGATCTAATCCTTGCACTTATAATGTCCCATTATGACTCTATTAGACCACTTCTCATTCAGCTCTGCAACTCTGAGATATATTATCTTCATTGCTGTACTTTCACTTGGCAGTGTGTCAATGACCTTGGCCCTCCTTCTGATCTTCTTGTTCATCCTCTCAATTAGGTTCGATGAATGCGACGATCTCCTCATGCCATCACGATACTGTGAGCTATCCTGAACCTTTCTCTGGACACTACCACGAAAATAAAGAGAACTATTAATTTAATATTGGCATTTCTAAACCTATGAAAGTAGTTATACAAATATCGGAAAAGGAAAAAATCCCCATGGGAAACATAGTCGGTACACACATTGCAATCCTCAAAGATGTAGAAACTATAGAGGTTGTATTTCTTGAAGGAGCCATAGTAGCTGCAACAGATGAGAAAGTGATAAAACCACTTCTCGACGAGAAAAAGGTTATAGTTATGGCGTGCAGAACTTCTATGGAGCTTAATTACATAAAGGAAACGGATCTTGTGAAGGGCGTTTCACCGACTCCTCAAGGAGGGTTTATAGAAATTATAAGAAGGCAGCAAGAAGGTTGGTTTTATATTCACGTTTAAGCCTGAAATTGAAAAGTATGGTCCCTGGATTATTTATCATAACAATATGTAAACCCGACCTTAATTTATAGGAGGCGAAGATGGACAATTCTCCCATGATACAGGGTTACGTGGTTTACTACAATTTCATAAAACCATGCATAGGCTTTAATGGAAAGACACCAGTAGACATAATGTGAACCTTTCGCCTAAATACTTGTTTTTGAACTCTTAGTGCTATAAGTTATTTTATGCACAGATCATGAAGAAGCGTTGAGTGTTGAAGATATATTACCAGGCATGGTCGGGTTCGTTGTTACGGCGTAGTGTCCAAAATTTTTTTTCAGTCCATTAAATCTCCTTAAATAAAATTATTAAGTTGGTTTACTTTCAACCCTCATTCGCAAGTATATCTCGTCAACCTATTCGTGGCAAGGATAACAGACTTCATTAAAGAAAAAATGTAGACTTTTAAAATATCAAACAATCATATCCCTATTACAAAGCGGAGATTGCCGAGCCAGGTCAAAGGTGATGGTTTCGGGATCAAACTGTTTCACTGTTTAATTGGTATCCTAGTAATTTCCTTGAGCCCATCAAAGTCTGCATCGTCAGTTATAATTTTAGATATGTTTCGTTCAATGGCGCAAGATAGGTGAATTGAATCTCTCGGTTTTAAATTATATTTTTCCCGGATAACTTGACTTCTCCTAATTATCTCATCATCTACCGGTATAAATCTTAAGAACGGAAAATTAAGGAATCTCTTACCGACCTCAATAGAGTCGGTTTTCCCAAAGATCCTTTCCACTACATAACTGACCTCATCCCATGTTAAGGTTGATGTATACGCCTGAATATTTTTCCCTTCAATTTCCGCCAGGATTTCCCTGGAAGTTTCAGATTCTTTCATATCGTTGTAAAGAACTGGATATAGGAATACATTGGAATCAATGTAGAATGTTCCTTTCATATTGTTCCTCGATTAATTTCTTGATATCCATTCTTTTGGTAAGCTTCTTTGAATAAGTTGTGCAATAATAGTCCACATATGTTACGGAAGCAGGTTTGAGCTTTTTTATTATAACTGAATCACCAACGGCATCGACAATTACCTCTGAATATTCCTTGATTCCAATTTTATCTCTGATATCTTTTGGTATGACTATCTGGCCCTTTGGTCCTACTGTTGTCTTCTTTTCCATATACATGTTATATGTATAACATATATTTATACACTGTCCAAATGCTGCGTTTTATTTAGTTTTCACCCTTTAAGCTGGTCTTTGTCCATAAATAATATTCGCATTTGATATGTAAACCTGCATTCATTGGGTTTAGACAAAATATTAAGTTGTCTCCATAAAAGTTGATTTTGAAGTTCGTGTTATATGTATTTACATTTATTTCAAGAAAAACGTTCGAGCTAGGGTACTCCAAGACCCTCTCAATCATTTCTGAGCCATTTTTCTATTGATCATTACTATGCAATTAGTTATCAAACTGGGAAAAAACTAGTGAAAAAAATTGTCTATTGAAAATTGGAGAGCATCTTTCTCCCACATCGTAAAATGGTCTTTATCCTGGAAAGTTGATTCTAATTTATTTCTAAACACCAAAAGGTATGTATATATAATACACATTATTATGTGTGTCAACTCAAAGACTTAACGTGACTCTGCCTGATGACGTATCAGAATTTCTTAAGACAAAAAAGAA
>JAMCPG010000029.1 GCA_023379845.1 Thermoplasmatota archaeon | reverse complement strand
AGCATTTGTCGTGCGACGGTATGAAATGGGCAGCCGAGAACCTAAGACCGGTGTCCCATCCATTTACTTTAAGTCTCATTATGACCGTATCCAAGAAACTTATATTACCTTGATTGAGTCGAGGCGCAGACAAAGCCTGGTGAGTTCATATCATCTTCTCCTTTTCTGTTTCAGGTATTTTTCTCCTGAGCTTCTTGCCTTTTTTGAGAATTTTTCCATTTACTATCACTGTGTCGACATTGGCGGGATTCGCAGAATAGACTATGCCCTGCACTATGTTGTCTGGGCCTGCAGGAATCAAATTTGCCTGCTTCAGATCTATCATGATGAGATCGGCGAGGTTACCTTCCTTCAGCACACCAATGTCGGTCCTGCGCAGCGATGATGCAGCATCCCTGGTCGCCATGTCGAGTATTTTTTGTGCATTCATAACGGCGGGATTCCATCTTGCGTTCTTGACGAGCAGAGACGAGAACTTCATCATCTCCAACATGTTTAGGGAGTTGTTGCTTCCGTTGCTGTCTGTCCCAAGGGAAACGGTGATTCCATGATCAAGCATCTCCGGCACAGGCGGCATCCCTCCGGTGCCAAGTTTGCAGTTGCTTATCGAGTTCCAGGACACCTTTACATTGGCTTTTGCAAGTTGCCTGACTTCCCTCATAGTTACAAAGGAAGAATGTGCTGCTATGAGCCGGTCATCAAGGAATCCTATTTCCAAAAGATGCTCGACCGGCCTTTGACCGTTATGGGCGGCTGCATAATCATATACCTCCTTCCTTGTCTCGGACAGGTGGGTGTGGATAGTTGTGTCATATTTCCTGGCAATTTCGCTTGCTCCACGGTATGTTTCATCAGATGCCACGTATATTCCCTGCACTCCCACGGATGGAGTGACAAGATCTCCATGTTTTTTCCTGATGAAGGACTCCGCATTCTTAAGCGGGGATCCGGATTGCGTAGTGAATTCGTCATCAAGTGTGTTCCATGCGAGGAACGCACGTATACCGAACCTCGAAGCTGCCCTGGCTATGATATCTTCAGAATAGTAAAGGTCATGGAATGATGTTATGCCTGAATCTATCATCTCGGCCATTCCAAGCATCGCTGAATTATATATTCCCTTGTCAGAGCGGTTTGCGTCGAGCAAGAACGTCTTCTCGAGGAAATTTTCGAGAGAAATATCATCAAGGAGGCCTTTGAGGTGCGCCATGGCAACATGTGCATGTGTGTTAATGAACCCTGGCAAAACTGCATTTCCGCCTGCATTTATCACGGTATCGGCGGAGTCGGAAACCTCTCCTATTTTGGATATCCTGTTTCCCTCTATGAGCATGTCACCTTTCAGTATACGCCTGCTTTCATCCTGTGTTACAATAAGCGCATTCCTGATCAGAATAGTTTTCACGCGCGATTATTTAATGAAAGTATTAATTGTTTCAGTTGATGGTACCTTTCTTGATGTTACGGCAGTTAAGAGCAATAAAGCTGCCACAGAGGCTGCGATCACAAATATCTGGAATCCGTAAGAAGCAAGTTCTTCAGAAATCAATAATACCGGAAGGGCGACCAGTGCACCAGCAATACCGGCAAGACCTATTGTTCCAAGTCGGGATGCTACGTTTCTCTTCTCCCTCATGTAAAGGGCGACAAGTATACTGGCTGCCGATACCATGAGGAGGAAGGGCATTACAGAGTCGACTGGAGTCGACAGGACAGTAAGTGGGAGATAGAACTGGTAACCATAAACAACAAGGGTGTAAAGTGCGTATCCTTCCAACGACATAGTTGTAAAAAAGGCTACAATATAGGCATTTGGGTTGTATACTCCCAGCTGTATGAGATATGAGGCAACACCGGATTCTGTTGCGAGAAATGTCGGATTGGTTGTCAGCATGACAGCTACAATACCCAGTAGCTCAATGAAGAGCAGGAGTGATCCAAAAAACTCCGATATTGTTAAAATGTACCTAGGAGCGATGATCCCTTCCATCACAGTTACCAGGCCAATGGAAAATGTGAGGCTCGAAAGCGTGGAAAAAGAAAGCGGTATGCTGAGATCGGAGAGAAACGGCAATACAGAATTTGTTGCATCCAGGGACAGGGTATTGAGAAGCAGAAGCAGAAAGATGATAATAGCAGTCGGGTAGACGTACTGTCTGAATCGGCGGGGAACCAGATACTTGAGAAAAAATATGAGGATGAATATTACGATTACAGTGACCGAAATATACTGTATTATATATGTCGAGACATACGCAAGCAGGAATATGGACGGAAACATTATTCCTGCATTCAGGGCATAATGCCTGTAGTCAATTCTTTTCCTGTTCACTGTGTCACCTTTCCATAAGCATATTCGCTCATTATGTATGGTACCATGTTTTTCTCGTTCACCACAAGGCTCCGTATTCCTATGGAATTGAAGAAATGTGAAATTCCCTTGACAGCCTTTGACTCCCGCTCTATTGTGTCGAGAATCAGGCGTTTGTCCACTGAGTCTGTGGCTTCAGGAACAAAGCCTGCCCTGCTCACTATTACAAGATTTATTCTCTTACCTATCTGGAATTGCGGATCCGGGCTCATCCTGAATTCCTCGGGATAGGCAAACGGCGTAATCATGAAAATAATAGCCTGCTTTTTGATCCTCTCCTTCATTTTCCTGAATGCCTGATCTATGCTGAATGTGCCGCCCGGTTTAATTTCGGATATGGCACGCTCAAATTTATCTACAGCCCTTGATCCTCGCTCCGGTTTAAGATACACGTCATGCTCGGATGACGTGAGGAGATACCCCACGCTATCATGATTCTTCAGCATGCCAAGACTCATAGCAATAACCTGCGCAGTCAGGCTGTCAAACAGAAGGTGTTCCGGTGTTCCCTGATTTACGGATTCACTGTAATCGATTACGAAGAAGACGTTTACCTGGCGTTCCTCCTCCATCTGCTTTATATAGAGATCTTCGCCGTTCTGCAGCCCGTACCTGCTCCATGCAACATATCTGAAGTCGTCGTTCTCGGCATATTCGCGGACGCCGTAAAAATTGTAACCCTGTCCCACCTTCTTTGAGATGTGGAGTCCCCGCGTATACAGGAGGTTGCTGACCCTTTCAGAACGCCTGCTGAAGATGTCGGATGTTGATGGTGCAACCTTTACCTCGTCTTTTGAGCTTGCTGCGTAAGTAACGAGGGCAAGATGCAATGGATCGTCAGCATACATTATGATCGGTCCAACTTCGTACTTGCCGATGGCTGTTGCAGATATTGAGTATCTTCTTTCCACAGTCTCACCTGGATTCAGGTGAAGATCACCTTCGAATTCCCCCTTTGTCCTGAACACCGATGATAGGGTATCAAAATAACTGAAATCAACAGGTCGGCGGGAATTGTTGGTAAATTTTATCAGTACATCGTTAAACTGCCCCTTCCTTAAGTATGATTTCATCACTTCCCTTTCAGCCGAGATTTCAGAAATGGATGAGGCTAGCGTAACATTGAAAAGTATTATGTCAAAACCGACGACGAAGGTAAGCAGCACGAAAAAGAGGATTGCGTCACTGTATCCCAGAAGGGTTGTACCAATCAGCCCGAATACAAGTGCAGATAGCAGCGCAAAGCCTGTTTTTCGTATCATTCAGGGTGCATCCACTTCGGAAAGGATACCGTCTATTATCCTGTTGACCTCATCGTTTATGTTGTTCCCTGCAGAGACAACGGCTTCAGGGTTCAGTATGAGCCTGTGGTTGAGGATCTCATGGCTCATCATTTTGACATCCTCGGGGATGACGTAGTTTCTTCCGTTTATAAGTGCATTCGCACGGGCGGCGTGAAGATATTTTGCAGATGTACGCGGGCTGGCCCCAAGATATACCATGCTGTTTTCCCTTGTCTTCCTTATTATGGCGACAACGTATTTCATGAGGTCCTCTGAAACATATACCTTGTTAACCATGTCCTTGAGTGCCTTTACCTTATCTGGGGAGAATGGATCGAACTTGTCGGGAACATAGTCCTGGGATTTAAGTATCCTTAATTCCTCGTCAACCGTTGGATATGAGAGGATATACCTGAACAGGAACCTGTCCATTAGAGCTTCCGCCAGCGGAAACGTGCCTTCCTGCTCAATCGGGTTCTGCGTTGCAATAACGAAGAATGGCTCGGGGAGTCCTTCCGTAATTCCACCCGTGGAAACATGGCGCTCTTCCATGCCCTCCAGCAGGGCCGAATGAACCTTGGGGGGAGTCCTGTTGAGTTCATCTGCAAGCAGGACGTTTCCGAATATCGGTCCCTTCCTGAACTCCATCTTCCTTGTCTCCAGGTTGAAAACTATGCTTCCAGTTACATCTGAGGGGAGCATGTCTGGCGTGAACTGGATCCTTTTGAAAACGAGACCCAGTGCATTGGCAAATTCGTTGGCAAGCATGGTCTTGGCAAGCCCAGGCACACCTTCCAGGAGCACGTGATTATCGCTGAGAAGTGCAATGAACATGAACCTTACAATTCTCTCTGAACCGATGACTTTTCTGCCTATTGTTCTCTGGATAGAGTATACCTGTGACCGTAGCGCTTTTAAGGAGTCTTCCTGAAGTGTTTCCATCTATGATTACCTCGAATTATTGGCCTTTATTTCAACAAGGCTTTCATGCAATTCCATAAGCTGATTCAGTATCTCCTTGCGCCTGAAGATCGCGTGCGTCCTGATCCTCCGTATGCTTGAATCAATCCTGGAATTGTATCTTTTATATCTTTTTAGCAGTTTCTTGTACATTCTGTACTTTTCATTTGCGCTCTCAAAATCAGACCTGATTTTAGAGACAACCATGGAGTAGTTCTCCTTCATTATTCTTGACACCTCCAGATTCAGCCTATCCCTGGGCAAGCTGAACATTTCCCTTTTTTTCTCAAAGCTGGGCAGTGCATCTATCTTCTGCTTTTTTGCATATCTTCTGGCCGCAAAGGAAGTTACGAAAACAGCCGCCACCGGAATGGTGAACTTCATCATGCCTATCGGGTCGGAAAACATTAAATGAATCGATGCCGTGATATCATTAAGCAGCTGATTAAATGCAGACCCTATGTCGCTCAACCCTACTCTTCCACCTCTTCGGTTTCTTCCGGAACCTCTGCTTTCTTGCCGCTCGAATAGTAAAGATACATTATATCCATGTAATTATAAATGTCCTCCAATCTCTCGATAACGGTTTCCGGGTCCGGGGACCATTCCTCTCCATATTTGGTCCGCTCGTAATATTCTAAGTAGAAGGATGTGAGCTTCTTAAGTGCATTTAGGCGATCAGCTTTCACATCATCTGTGATTACAAACTCATTCATGCTGTCCATAATGGCGTAGTTATCAATGAAACCGGTCTCAGGTACCTTAATGCCCAGGTCGCCAAGGCATCTTATCAGGAACTGCCTGTTTGTCTCATCCTTGGTTGTCGATACACCAAAGAATCTCATAAAGTCCTTCTTTGCGTACATGAAAGCATTGACTACAGCCAGTTTAGTGTTCCCGTCGCCAAGCGCCTTCCTGGTTTCTGTGATTGGAGGAATCTCCCCGACTGTCTTGATCTTTACAATTGTTTTTGATCTTGAGACCCTGCGATCCTTTCCTCCGCCGAAAAGCCTCTGTCTCAGCGACGGCTTCTTAGGCTTATACCCATCTTCCACTTATTTTCACTCCATTCACGTTAATGCCACTTTATAGTAATACAGGTTAAATTGGCTCATTATATAATTATTTGGAGGTTCAGGCGTAACCAGATTCATGGTTACATTGCCAGATGCAAAGAAAAATGGAACAAGCGTGAAGTTAGAGTAAGTTTTACTTCCGATGGCATGATTGACGAAGGTGAATGCCTGCTGCACACCATTCATGTATATATAAGAAGAAGCCAGGTCAAGAGATACGTTTCCTCCTATTATCAGTGATCCGGTCGGCAGATCCAGGTTAAACGAGTAGTTGTCGGAGGTTCCAACTTTCTTGAAGCCTGTTGTGTTAACTGTTTCGCTGGACAATGTGAAGTTAAAAAATATCCTGGAATGAGGTGATAAATTGGTCAAGTCTGCCGATGCACTGTATTCATGGTTGGACCCGCTTACATTAAACAATGCGGTATTTAGGCCTGCGGCTGCAAATGAATTAAACGATCCACTGCCTGCGTTTTCTTCTATTGGCTTGGCATTATTGATCGAATAGTACCATGCCGCTGCTGCATTGTATGTCACCTCAATTGCGTATGGAGTAAGGTTATAATGTGCAGATACCGGGTATCCTGGGATTTTCATGCTGCTGTTAAGAGGTATGAAGTGATCATTTATGTAAGAGAAGTTGAATGTTCCATTCCAGCCATCAAATGTAAAATTTGTTCCATTGAATTCAAGGGTTGCCTGTATGGCTATTGTGAGGGACGAATTGGTAATCTTAAGTATTGAGGCTGGTACGCTCCTGTTTTCTGATGTTGAATTGAAAGAGTCTGAGAGCACTATGTCCGCTGTGAACATCTGCCTGTGGTCAAACTTTTCCTTTACTGTAAGCGAAGAGTTCAGGTCCAACGTTACGACCAACTGTGAATAGTCAACTGCCACCATGAAGAAGGAGTAACTGCCGCCCTCCATTGATCCCATGTTTATCAGACCTGACCCGTTTGAGTAGAGTATATCGTAATAATAGACGCCTGAAATCCGGTATATTACCAGGAACTGCGTGTTGTTTATTGTTAGATTGGAAGATCTATTTACTGCCTTAAAGGAAAGATTGTAGAAGTTGGAAGAGGTGTAGTTTCCTGCTCCTGTGAGAGCGGACTTTACCTCATTAACTGTGAGACCTGGAATCAATTCATCTGTCCATACATTCTTGTTCCAGTTCAAAGGAACGAGGGTGAGGTTTTCACTTATATTTGCGGTAAGGTTGAATTGCCTGCTTTCATTTGGCAGATAACCAGGTGCAGTCGCATTGACGGAATAATTCGATTCTGGTACTTTGATTATATATGACCCGTTAGTGTCTGTCTTGGCATATACAAAATATGCAGGATTATGGTAAAGCAACGCTTTCACGGTGGCATTGCTGATGGGTACCTTCGTATAGGAATTTATTATGGTGCCCTTGATCGTATGAATCGATGCGCTTACAGGCGTGACTGTAAAGTTATACAATGTGACGGGAAGACTTATGCTCACATTTAAGACAAGTGGAAGATATATTCCGCTTTCGACAAGTATTCTGTAGGTGCCAGGATATGAGAAATAAATTATATAGGAACCATTCAAGGTAGTTGATGAATTACTTCTGAAATATGTTCCATTGACGTTCACGATGAAATTGAAGTCTGTGAATGCAACAGGGAGATTGTCAAAACTATCGGTTATTATGCCTTCCAGGACGTAGAGGCCTTTCTTGCTGTAGTTAACCGATGAAGATGAATTAGCAAGATATTTCGAGGAGTTGTAGAGAGAAGGCGGTATTATGCCGGATGACTGATTGAATGGATCTATGTTTACAAGCGTTAAGTTGAAATCTGTTACATTGGCAGAGAAGTAATAAGTTGTCTCGTTGTAGCCGTATCCAGTTTTGTATGCAACAATTGTGCTGAATCCAAATGGAACCCCCAATTCATAATAACCGCTGCTGTTCGTAAGTGTAGTTGTATTGTAATGCTGAAGAACCACCCGTGCTCCAGATAGAGAGTTTCCAGCAACATTCTTTACATAACCGGAAACGTTGAACCTGTATCCGTTGTAGTAAACATTGATTATGACATTATACTGATTTTTCCCAGTTTCATTTAATTCGTATGGTTTTGGAAGCGGATTCAGGTACGCTTCATGAACGGTCAGCTGATAGCTGTCGTTGTAAAGCTGGATAGAATAAAAGCCGTCAGAATGTGATATTACCTTGAATGTGGAGAAGAATCCAGAGAACTCAAGGGACACATTTCCAGCAATTGTGCCATTAGAGTATTCTGTTTTGCCGGAAAGTGTATACTTGATTGCAGGCTGAAGGGATAGGTTTAGCCAAATTGTTTTTCCATTAAGATCCAGATTAACCAGCCTTTTTGCATATCCTGGAGCTTTGATGAAAAAATCACCACTTCCGCCGCGAAGTGCGGTAAATATGAATTTACCGGAATTCATGGCGCTCAGTGCACCTGCCGGATAGAGAGATATGTACGCGTATTGATCCGCAATAAGATTGCCTGTTGAGGCATTCCTTATCGAACCCCGGATTACCGTTGTCACGTTACCGGTATAAGAGAAGTTGTAGAGGGTGGCATTATCATAATCAAGAACCGATGGAACCAGGGTTTCATTTTGAAAGAAGGTGTAGTTTAGTGAGAGATTTTTTGGTGGAGCGACCTTCGGGATCTTTATCGGGCCGCCAGGCGGAGTAATATGAATGAAAAAGAATAGTGATGCGAGCACTACAATCGCAACAACCAGAAGAGCGACTCCCTTATTGTTCAACGCATTCTGGACTTAATCAGCTTATATAAACATTGGTCATAACTTTTCATGTTTGGGGTATGCAAAGTGTCAATTCCTCATCTTGACCGCTACTCCTTTCTTGAGCTGTTTCATGGCTATGGCTGGCATTTTCGCGATCCCTACCCCCCTGACCTCATCTCCAAAGGCTACGACAACCTCGTCCTCCGGCCGAATGTCAGGATCGCAGGATTCGACGCCCATAGCATAGATGTTGGCTGTGGGCTTGAAGTCATCTATACTGACAACAAATTTGCCAGCTTTCAGGAAGGAACTGGCGATCTCCTTGGTTATTGTCATCTTACCAGCTTCCCTGTTAAAAACCATCACAACCTTTCCGGATCGGCTGAACATATCCTGATTGTAGCTTCTAATAACCCTGGCTTCCCTCAGGAACGGCTCAATCCAGTCTCCGAACTGGAACCTGGCTATGGAGAGCATTTCTTGTGTCTTTTCAGATCGCATATTCTGCTTTTCCAGGGACTGGTAAGCATCGTTGACTGCCCTTCTTAGAGCTTCGAGATCTGAATGCTTTTTCACGCTTCCATTGATAAAGGTGGCTGACTCCGGCAAAGCCTCGCGTATGAAGTTCAGATCATCCTTGACAAATGCAATGATTTTCGAATAACTGTTTCTTTGCAGGAAACTAGTTAGCATATCTTTGATCATTAGCTTCTCGTCCTCGAACCATTTTCCTATGACAGGAATGTCGTAGAATGCTGCAGGGTATATACTTTCAAGATCCCTTGGAACAAGTCCGACTGGAGAAGTAACTATGACCTCATGCACTCTTGATCTCAAGCCAGACAGCGCTTCGATAATTCTCTGGTGGCTTTCGGAGTGGGAATAAGGCTTTCTTGCGGAGCACGGTATGAGAAGAAGAATGTCCTTTCCATCAGGACGGTTGTACGCGGATGATATCTTCCTCCTGTAATCAACGAGGTCCGGCCTGCCGAGTGACATTATGTCATTTGCGCGTACATATGGTGTTATTCTGGGGAAAACCTTTAGCTGCCTGTCAAGATATTCAGAGTCAAGGATGCGCAGGATCTCAATAGACTTGCCGGAAATCATGTATTTTTCCACAATCTCCCTGAGGGTCTTTCTCTCGATGGAAGTAGCTAATGAATCGGCAATTTTCTGGCATAAGGCAATATTCTTGTTCCCATCCGCGTCAACGTTCTCAGAGTATCCAATCGGCGTAGCTTCAAGACCGTCAAGCGCTACTTTCCTCATAAGAATGTCATCGAAGACTGATATTCCCGTGTAAACTAGAACCGGAAGCAGGTAAGGATCAGCTATGCCGGGAGCGTAAATCAGCCTGCTGAAGCCATATTTATCATGTATCTCCATGACGGCAGAAACAAATTTTCTAGATCTTTGCAGGAGAGCCGCAGCATTCCTTATGACTATTATCTCTTCTCCAATAATTAGTTCATTCTCGATTTGCCTTCCATCTGTGCTTCGCTGCACGCCTTTTCCAATGTATTTCCCCAGGACCCTTAGGCCATCTTCGTTCATGGAGAGCATCTCCTCGCGGGTAGAATCAAGAATCAATGGATACTTGAAATCCGAAATAGTTCCCGTTCTGGCAAAACCAAAGAAAGCCCTGTCTATTATCATATCAACAATCTGGAGATACCTGATTGTTGTGATGCTTAAATTTATTTGCAGGAACGGAGATTTTTCGCGATTCTCGCTGCAACAGCTAGTGGCAGAATCAGTATTCGCGCCATCTGTAACCGCAGCTTTCGCAAGTGTAAAACTTGGTCTCCGGTTCGTCTGCGGACCTCGTCTGCTTTAGAAGATAGTATGCGCCTGAATGATGACATTTTGGGCAGACTGCATCGGAGTCTAGAGGCTCTGCTGATTTCTCTTCCTTTATCATTATGACCTCTTTGCCGTTGCCCTTGTTCACTATTTTCTCTGTTTTACCTGCAGATTTCTTGCTCACTTCGTGACCGCAAGTACCGCAAATGTACTTGTCACCAACTGGAGACATAAGTGAACCGCATTTTTCACAGAACATAGAACTTATGGATTACAAAAAAATATATAAACTATGTCTATCGTTTTTCGCATGAGGTTTTCCCAAAACCACCCAATTTTCAATGATTCATCGGAATGATCGGGAAATTTGGGCTAAATAGATTCAAATTCACTCTGATTGGGGCAATTTCATCCCCATTCTTACTGTTTTTTTCCTGAATATCGATAGCTTACGCTATCCTGTCAAGGAATCTCGCCCTTACAAGGTTGTAGCACATTGCAGTGAAGTATGTCTTAACCCTCACCCTCTGCACAGTTGTCACCATTACATGGCCAAAGCGGAACATCCTCTTGAAGAATGCATAGGGATGTTCCACCGCCGATCTGATCTTGGATATTCTGATATTCCTGCGTTTACTCTTAACCGGCAGAGGATGATCCCTTACGGATCGATCCATCGTGCCGTTGATACCCCTGCATTCGGATCCGAAATATCCTTTGTCCCGGTAACATATCATTCCTGGAATGCTCAGATCTATCTTGGAATCATGCACATTGGCAGGTGTTACCGATAATTTTTCAATTATCTTTATCTCGTTGACAAGTGTATGTGCCTTGTAGCCGAAGTGATGTTCATGATTCTTTGTTGCTGATGCAACCATCCCTGGATCTTCGGGTATTTGCATCTTCTCCCCTGGGTTTTCCATGCTCTCCCTCATCCTCTTCGATGAATGATGCATCTTGCATGGTACCTTTCTTGATGCGGATTCTCTTGGCCATTATCTGGTCTCTTACTTCATTGAATACTAGACGATCCTTTCCTGTTTTCGATAAACGTTCACGGAAATACCATATTGTGTTACGATCCGGCAACTTCTCAGGATATCCGAGAAACTTCATGAATGATGTCCTGTC
>JAMCPG010000028.1 GCA_023379845.1 Thermoplasmatota archaeon | reverse complement strand
AGACGAAGGGCAGCTAATCTTAAAGTCGACCTCACGGGTCAGCGAATACCGCAGCTGCCTCTCCGACTCTCACGCTTGCACCGTCATGCAGGCGTGGACAGAAAAACTTTTTTCATGACATCTTAATACATTAAGTGGGCTTGGCCGGATTTGAACCGGCGGTCTTCGCTGTGTGAGAGCGATGTCATAACCGCTAGACCACAAGCCCTTTCTGCGCCAAATTGCATTGTCAGTTATTATATTATTGCAGCAAGCTCCATTCAACACATAACGCGATAGATTTCTCCGTCAACTCCACATTCTAATTGCTTTATTCTACTGGAAGAGCGGTTTCTGCTTAGGTCCCGGTTTTTCTGTGTCACCGGAGCCAAGAGCCATTAAAACCTCCCTTTCTCTAACCGTTCCTGCTAACTTTCCATTCTCATCTATGATGCACAGTACTGGTACGCGATATTCCTTGAAAAGCTTGATCATGTCTGAAACACCCGTATCCCTGTTGATTGTTACCACCTGCTCAAGCCATATGTCTCTTACGCGGGTTCTTGCAATTTCCTCCTCAGAAAGCAGAAACACATCACGCAGAATGAATGTTCTTACCGGATTATTATATTTATCAACAACTGCAGCTCCCTGTGAATCCATGCTGACACACTTCTGAATGGCCTGCTGTAATGTATCGTCAAGGCTCACTACGACGTCAGGAAGGGCTCTCCTGACCTTCAGGCTAGTCAGATCCTTTATTCTTTCTGCAATCATCCGGTCCTCCTTTCCAAGCTTTGTTGTATACGGTGTTTTAGTTACGATGTCCTTTATATCAACAATAATGTATCCGAGGACTATCCAGATCAGGAAGAGAGTGGAATACACCAATACAGTAGAATATGCGGCAAAAATAAGCTCAATAGACGTTATAATGGATGCGGTAACTGCCAGTACAACCTCCTTATAGTCCTTAAGTCTTGCTGCCACCCCTTTCGCTCCTCTTAAAAGCATACGCTTTCCGCGCCTTAATCCAATTCGAATCAGTGAAAAGTCTGCTATTATATGGATAAAAAGGCCGCCCATTGATGCGATTGTTCCAAGTATTATAAAAGCGGTCTCATCCGGGAGATTTGTAATCATTATTAGCGGTATTATTAATAGAACCAGGGATATTGTAATATTTCCCGCAATAGGTTGGTCCCTGAATTTCTTTGCGAAAAAAGATGGAAAACTCCTATCAACTCCCATACGGAATATGGTTCTTGATGCAGCTGAGCCGAAAGAGAGAAGTGCTAGAATTCCGTCGTTTACGCAGGCAACTGCAACGATTATGATGAGGTAATAGCTGTAAACAGAGAAGTGATTCTCTAATATGCCAAGTATTGGGAGCCCTCCTGTCGATGGTACCGAAATGCCCAGGTGGATAAGAAGATTGTAGATGCCATAGAGGAACACTGTGGCAAGCGCCCCTCCAACCATTATGACCGATACTGCCGCTCTTCCGACAGTCTTTTCCGGGTCTCTGATTTCACCAGAGATCGGTGCAATTGAGCCATATCCCGTAGGTATGCTCATTGCAAACAAAATTCCAAGAGCGAGAAACCCGTCGGAGATGTGCATTGTAATTGGATCTGGAACATAAACCGAGCCACCGGTCAGAGTAAGGGAAAGGCCAAAAATTACGATGATAACAAGAATCTCAATTATGCCCGTATAGACGGCATATTTTGAGGATGGCCTGACTCCGAGAAGCAGGAAAGCAACGGCAGGTATGATTATGACAAAATAGATCAGATAACTCGAGATTCCAAATATGGAGTTAACGATAAAAACAGCCCCAACAAGATATGCCATACCATATAGGGATGAGTAAAATAGATACATCCATCCAGTGCTTAATCCAACGCGTTCGGTGAGTGCCTGAAAAGCGTATGTATAGTAGCCGCCTGTAGTCCTGAATCTCTTGGACAGTTGCATAACAACAAGGCCATTGATCAGAACCAAAAGAGTCCCGATTATCATAATGACGGGGGCTAAAGGACCTCCGTATTCCAGTGCAACTGCACCGTAAGTGAGAAGACTGAGGAGAGGTGACATGCCTCCAAAGGATAGGAAGAATACGTCTCGAAGGCCAAGGCTTCGCTTTAGTTCTGAACCCGCCTGGCTCTCTTTGACCTGATCCGACATTTGCCTCCCCAGATTCCACTATTTAATATAAAACCGTATTGTGCTGCTACGAATATACAGGGAATTAACTAAATTCTGAAAAGGGCAAATCCAAATCCTGCTGCATTATCGTTTCCAGAGATCACTATTATCTGCACGACGTATGGATAAAATTGACCGGAAACCGGATTCGAAATCCTCATCTGGGAAATAGCAGTCTGGTTTAAAGTCAGGTTCAGCTCAACCAGGGTGCCGTTGCTGCTTATCGTTACATGATCGTAGTTTTGGGAGCCGTTAAGTGATGTTATGTTAACCCAGTTTGCTGATGTATTGTTTATCGGTGAAATATCGTAGACGTACATGTCCATTGGTAAAACGCTTGAATATACAGTGAAGTTTAAGCTCAGTGTCGAGGTCGTATTACTCACAAAATACTCCTTCGATGTGTTATTATCGATACTGAAGTAACCAACGGATTTGAGGGAAAGTGAAGGGGTGCTTGCATTAAGCGTAAAGAAAGCAACGCCCCCGAACACAATCAGGGCTGCGATTGATATTGCTATTCCAGCCTTAAGGGAGATCATCGAACCCTGATTGATGAAAGCTATATATATGTTACTTATAACTAATTAATAACTTACTAGTTATCTATTTATATTCGTCTACAATTAGCAGGTGATTAAATGGCTCAATATAAGTGGATCGCGCTTTCTAACACCACACTTGGCGTGCTGATGGCTACAATCAACGGTACAATAATCCTGATATCCCTGCCCGCAATTTTCAACGGCCTCGGTGTCAATCCTTTTTCGCCATCCTCGTTTGTATACCTTCTATGGATACTTATGGGATATGGCGTTATTACCGCTGTCCTTCTAGTTACAGCAGGAAGGCTTTCAGATATATTCGGGAGAGTTAGGTTATTCAACTTTGGATTTCTCATTTTCACAATTGGGTCAATTCTGCTGTATATTACACCCGGAAAAGGCGATACAGGAGCAATGGAACTGGTAATATTCAGGATGATTCAGGCTGTTGGGGCTTCGTTCCTGTTCGCGAACTCAGCGGCCATAATTACGGACAGCTTCCCGCCTAGGGAGAGAGGGAAAGCTATGGGAATAAACCAGATAGCCGCCCTAGCCGGCTCACTAGTAGGTCTTATCCTGGGCGGTATCTTGTCAGCCATTCACACTAGCTATACATTTTCACTTCTTGGCACGAAAATCACACTAGTCTTCGACTGGAGGCTTGTGTTCCTGGTAAGCGTTCCCGTAGGCATTCTTGGAACGGTATGGTCTTACTGGAAACTTAAAGACAATGCGGTAAGGCATAAAGATCAGAAGGTAGATATTCCAGGCAATGTAACTTTTGCCTCCGGTCTCACTCTCCTGCTCCTCGGTGTAACATACGGTCTCATGCCATACGGCACCTCCTCTATGGGATGGGGCGATCCCTGGGTACTTGCATCAATGCTTGTGGGAGCCGGCATGCTAGTTGTCTTTGTCATTGTTGAGACATTTGTTTCACAGCCTATGTTCAAGATGCACCTGTTCAGGACCCGGCAGTTTGCATTCGGGAGCATAGCCGGTATGCTTCAGTCCATGGGCATGGGAGGCGTGATGTTCATGATGATAATTCTTCTCCAGGGAGTTTGGCTTCCGCTTCACCTTCCTGCCGATGTTCCGTTTTCTCAGATTCCATTCTACGCCGGAATATATATGATTCCGATGATGGCAGGCTTTGTGATATTTGGCCCGATCAGCGGTGCAATATCCGACAAGATCGGCGCTAGACTTCTAGGAACCGTTGGAATGCTCCTGGGCGCTGCCGCATTTCTCATCTTTACCACGTTTACATATAATTTCTCATACCCTGAATTTGGTGCAACGCTCTTCCTCATGGGAGCAGGAATGGGCCTCTTTGCCGCGCCCAACATAACTGCGGTTATGAATTCCGTTGCTCCGCAGGAGAGGGGAGCTGCGTCTGGCATGAGAACGACCCTTCAGAATACAGGCCAGACGGCCAGTATGGGTATATTTTTCACCATCGTACTGATAGGCCTCTCAACAAGGCTTGGACCATCCTTTGCAACTTCGCTTCAGGGTGCCGGTGCACCTATCCTGATACCTGTATTCAACAAGATACCTGCCACCTCGGCGCTCTTCTCGGCTTTCCTTGGCTATAACCCAATGCAGGTTATACTGTCTTTCCTTCCTTCGACCTTCTCATCGCTCCTTAGCCCGGCGGCACTGGCCACTCTATATAGCAAGCACTGGTTCCCGCTTGCACTTGCTCCCGCATTTATGAGCTCGCTTGACGATTCCTTCTATATTGGCGCTGCGTTATTTGTTGCTGCTGCATTGCTATCTGCATTCAGGGGCAAAAGGTACATTCATGGAGAAGACTTATCTCCAGCACCTCAGGCAACAAAGCCCGTTACGGCTCCTTCTGGTGCACAGACCAGAGAACCGAGCGGCGACTCAGCTAAGATGATAAAGGAAACCTCGACACCTGGCGGTGGAAACAATCCATGAAGGCGGAAGGAAAGGCACTGGAGCTCTGGGATCTGCTCAATGCAGTCTCTGCATCATTCAAAAGGATCATAGGGATGCAGATGGATCCATCCTCCCTAAAGCCAATAGAAATAAAGATGCTCAATCTTCTGAATTCAAGCGGTGGCATGCAGATTAATGCAATAGCTGACGAGCTTTCAGTAACTGGTCCGTGGATAACTGGAATAGTTAAGGCTATGCAGGAAAAGGGCTTTGTGCAGAAAGTAAGGAACGAAAGCGACAAGAGAAGGTTGAAAGTCACTATAACACAAAGCGGAAAGAAAGCCCTCGGTAAGAGCATGGAATCATACCGCAAGGCTGTAGGAGGCCTTCTCGATAAGCTATCCACAGAGGATATTGAGGAATTCAAGCGGCTTCTTAGCAAGATCAGCGACATCAACTGAGAGATGTTTCATGCCACCTGATCATGGGACATGAATATCTAAACATCCAGATTATAATACAAGATTCCATTCATGAATGATCATATGTCTGGTGGCAATAATAGTATAATTCAGGCGGCAGAGGAATTAGGCATAGCAGACGACATTGAGACTTACGGGAAGCAGATTGCGAAGGTTCCAATAACGCTTCTAGAAAAATTAAAGGGGAAGAAGGATGGAAGGCTCATTCTTGTAACTTCAACAAACCCAACACCAGCAGGTGAAGGTAAAACCACGACTGTCATAGGATTGGGCCAGGCATTTAAGGAGCTGGGCAAGAAGGTTATGATTGCGATAAGGGAACCCTCTATGGGACCATGTTTCGGGATAAAGGGTGGCGCTACGGGGGGAGGAAAATCAAAGGTTGAACCTTCCGACAGTATCAACCTCATGTTTACAGGTGACTTTCCTGCCATCACGGCTGCACACAACCTTCTTTCCGCCCTTGTGAACAATCACATCTATCATGGCAACAAGCTAGGCATTGATGTCAAGCGGATCGTTTTTCCAAGAACAATTGACATGAACGACAGATCCCTGCGACAGGTTATCGTCGGAGTGGGAGACAGGAACTCAGGAATAATTGCAAATGATAGCTATGTTATCACGCCGGCCTCAGAACTTATGGCCATTCTAGGTCTATCCACATCTTACAGGGATCTTAAGGAGAGGCTTTCCAGGATACTTGTTGCATTCACATACGATGGAAAACCAGTCTATGCAAAAGACCTCAACGCCCAGGGGTCAATGGCGGCAATACTCAAGGATGCGCTTAAGCCAAACCTCGTCCTTACAACCGAGGGTGTTCCTGCATTCATACACACGGGCCCCTTTGGAAACATCGCTCATGGAACTTCGAGCATTATTGCAGACCGGATGGGTCTCAAACTCTCCGACTACCTGATAACCGAAGCAGGATTTGGTTCAGAACTTGGTGCCGAGAAGTTCTTCGATATAGTTTCTCACCTGGCCAATCTGGATGTTTCTGCTGTCGTTATCGTTACGACGATAAGGGCACTGAAACACCACGGGGAGAATTCTCAGGACAAAAAGAAGGAAATTACTGATCTGGAGGCTGGATTCCCGAATCTCCTGCGGCATGTAAACATTGTCAGGAAGTTTAACATTGAGCCGGTTGTGTCAATCAACCTCTTCACAACCGATACAGACGAGGAGAAACAGAAGCTTGCCCAGCTCATGGAACTCAACAATCTCAGCTATGCATTTGCTGACTTCTTTAACCAGGGCGGAAAAGGTGGATTGGAACTTGCGAGAAAGGTCATAGATTCGGCTGGAAAGCCACTGGCGAAGATAACAAGAGTATACAGCCCAGATGAAAAGGTGAAAACCAAGATAGAGAAAATAGCAAAATCGGTTTACGGGGCGAAGGGCGTTGAATTTTCCGACCAGGCTTCCAGGGATATCAGGCAGATCGACAAACTTGGGTACTCTAACCTTTACATATGCATGGCTAAAACGCAGTATTCACTCAGCGACAATCCTAAAGTCCTGGGTTCGCCTGAGGGTTTTACAGTAAATATCAAGGCCGTAAAGATAGCAGCGGGATCTGGATTTCTGATACCTGTACTTGGGGACATAATGGTAATGCCTGGACTGCCAGAGGTACCTGCGGCTGAAAACATCACGCTGTCGGATGATGGTGAGATTTCTGGTTTGTCTTGAAATGTAGTGATTCAGTCTAGCAGTATGTGATTCTTCTCCAGGTATTCCATTGTATAGGAGTAACCGGAATCGAAGGCCTGTATGTTCTGATCCTTTACTTTGGAACCAAACATCTTTGTGATTGCAACCAGGAAATCGTCCCTTGATACATTCACTATCTCAGCGGCTGCCATCGCACCAGCAAGGACAGAATTAGAGACGCGGATATTACCGACTCTGTGGGCAATACTCGTTGCATCTATCGGGATAACCTGGTGTTCTTTCCCAATTTCATCCAGTATTGCTGGAATCGGTGGATATTCCTTATCCTCCATGCTGAGGGATATTGGCGTCATCGGGTGCAGGTTGACTATAAAAACGGCTTGCTTTCCAACCCTAGCGGAATAACGCAGGCCTTCCATCGGTTCAATTGCAATAACACAGTCCACTGAGTTTGCCTCTGGTATGGGGCTCAAAACGTTTCCCACCCTTACGTTCACGGAGACAGATCCTCCTCTCTGTGCGAGACCGTGCAGCTCAGACATAACAACATTGTGGCTGGCAAGTATTCCAGCCATTGAGATTAACCTCCCCACGGTTATTACTCCCTGCCCTCCAACACCTACTATGAGAATATTTGTTTCCACTTATGCCACCTCTATTGCCTGAAATGGGCAGACGTACCTTTGTGAACAGACACCGCATCCGTCACATTGATCTGGATCTATGCTTGCCGTTCCTCCCACAATTGAGATTGCAGGGCAGGCAAAATCCTCAACGCATTTATAGCATCCTGAGCACTTCTCCGTGTTCACAGTATAGACAACATGCCTTCCAGCCTTCTTCTCTTTGGCGTCACGCAGAATTGCGCATTCCCTTCTAGATATAATGACTGCCGGACCGTCGACCTTAAACGAATCAGTAACGGCATGAAGCATCTCGCCAAGGTTGAATGGATCCACCGTAACTACAGAATCTATTCCTGTGCCCCTCACGACGCTTTCGATCGAAATGTTCTGTTTTGAATCCAGATTATCGAGATCCCTCGAACCGGGGTTCGGCTGCTGCCCGGTCATTGCGGTTATCCTGTTATCCAGTATGATCAAGGTCGTTTGAGCATTGTTCATTTTCGCATTTATAAGGCCAGGGATACCAGAATGGAAGAAGGTCGAGTCACCTATGAATGTTACAGTCCTTTTCGACGCGGCCACAGGAATTCCCGATGCAATTCCTATCGATGATCCCATTGAAATCATGTAGTCACCGATATCATACGGCTCATATGCGCCCAGTGAATAACATCCTATGTCCGAGGATATTTTTGCGTCTTCCATCCCAGCCAGCTTAAGGGCACGGCGAACAGCAAAGAATGAGGCCCTGTGCGGGCAGCCGGAACACAGTACAGGCGTCCTTGGGGCAACGAGTGGTGACTCAGCTCCTTTTGTGAAACTGTTTGGGTCCTCCTTTCCAATGGCTTTGAAAACGCCCGATCTTACAATATCCATGTTGAACTCATAATCATTCGGAAAATACGAGTTCATCTTTCCATATATTATGGAATCCACTCCCTCCAGCTCACAGAGGGCCCTAATCTTCTCCTCCAGATACGGGTCAAGTTCCTCCACGATGATTATTCTGGGATGCTCCCTGACAAATTTTATTATTGATTTTTCAGGCAAGGGATTAGACATTCCAATCTTAAGAACCGAGATGCTGAGATTGTACTTTGTGATTACATCATGCAGATAGGCATAGCCGACCCCTGACGATATGGCGCCCCACTCATCCTCCTCGGCCCTCTCGACACCAACAAAACGATCGCTTTCAAGTGACTTTATATTTGCCATTTTTTCCTGTAATAGTTTTTTGTTGCGCGATGCAAACTGGGGAATAGAATTGAACAAGTCCCTTCCAGACTCGAAATTCGACAAGCGCTTCTGATCCATTATGGGGGAGACCTGAACCAGTCCCCTCTCGTGGCTTATCATGGTGGTTGTCCGAAATATTACTGGAATCGAATATTTTTCTGAAATGTCAAATGCCAATGTAATAAAATCTTTTGCTTCCTGAGGCGTTGTTGGCTCTATTAGCGGCAAATGTGCCAGGTCAGCATAATGGCGGTTATCCTGTTCATTCTGTGAAGAGTGCAATGATGGATCATCTGCTGTCATGATGACAAGTCCGCCTTTGGTGCCTGTATATGCTATGCTCATCATGGCATCCGAAGCAACGTTCATGCCCACATGCTTCATGAAAACCATGGATCTGAGCCCCAGCGTTGAGGATGCAAACGCAACTTCGAGTGCAACTTTTTCATTCACGGAATACTCAAAGTGCATTCCAGCCTTCTCATAGATAGCATAGAAAAGATCTCCAACCTCGCTCGAAGGTGTCCCAGGATACGATGCTGCCATAGACAGGCCAGATTCTATCGCTCCCCTTGCAATTGCCTCGTTACCCAAAAGAAACAATATCTGACCTTTTTTAGCCTCCAGAATATCTTCATAATACGACATATTTCACACCTGCCTGCCATTATCTGCTAAGTTGGAATTATTAAGCGAATAAGATGCCAGTGCTTTCAAGGCAGTTATTGCCCTTCTTATGGATGGATAAACGGCAAATTTTCTTCCCGATAATGCATTTAAAGCGCTTTCATATGAACCGGATCCAATGATTGCAACAACCATCGGCTTCTTCATTTTTTCCGGATCTAGACCATCTAAAAAGGAGTGAATCAGATCATGCGAATCAGGCGATACAAGCGTCAGAATTGCGTCTGTGTTTCTGTCACTCATCACCGTTTCAATTGCATTTCCAATTTTCATCCTCTCTTTAGGTCCTAAGGTGACAGGGTTGTGGCTTGAATATCCTTTTCCGAGAAGGTTTGTCAGCTTCACTTTTGTGCTCAAGCCCAGGTGGGGAACCTGAAGTTGCATACCAAATGCTCCGCTTGTCAGGTAATCCTGTGCAACTGACTCGGTTCCGCCTTTAGTTGAGATCACTGAAACCTTGTTGCCGCGCATTGCAGGGTTCAGGGCTATCACCCTGGCGAAATCAGGGACATCATACAGGTCCTTGGCTACTATGCAGTCCTGAATCGGGGGATTTTTTCTGGTGCTTCTTCTCTTTTTTCCATTTTCTGCAGAACCATTACTCTTTGACTCTCTTTTTTCCCTGTAAACTATTATTGGCATGTTGAAGTTTGCCCGAAGTGGTGTTATTACATCTCCACTTGAACACTCATTCTCTGAAGTAAGCAGGGCCAGAGCAGATATTTCTTCCCTGCCCTGGAGATACGATCCAATTGAAGCAAGAATTTCACTATCGCGAGAACCCTTGCCAAAGTCTATAAGAAACCCTAGATCTGATCTGAAATTCTTAAACTCATCCACAACTAGAGGATGCCTGCTGCAGTCTACTGAGACCAAAGCATATAGCTTGTCCTTTAAATTATGAGATCTCTCATTTTCGAACATGGAAAGATTAAGGTCGGTCTTAGAATCGCAAATTCCCCATGAGTCAGGTCCGAATACTTTGGTCTTAATGTGAATATCATCAGAATCTACAAGGTTCCTTTCATACTGTGCGATTTTAGCGGTTTTATAATCGCTCGAAGCCAGGAGGAATACAAAAGGCACATCGTTTTTGTTGCAGATCTCCAAATATTTGCCTCTCTCCGGATCATTTGACGATATTACTGCTATATCTATACCAGCGGGAAAATTAGACACTGATGGTCCCACACCTTGCATCGATACAGAATCATGACTCATTATCCTGAAAATGGATCTTTTAACGCTTGAATTCCTGATATTCCTGGAAATAGTGATTCCATCATTCTGATTGTTTATGTTGCCAACGAGGGCTATCTTTCTGGGGTTTGTAAGCCTCTCAAGCAAAAGCATGTAAATATATGTTTATACAGCTTAAAGCGTTGAATCCTTATATGTCTGACTGTTTGCATAATTTTATGCAACAATGTTTATCATGAAGGTTCAAATAACGTTTGGTGCAACTCAAGAGCGGAGATCTATTGCTTTTGGAAGACATTCCTGAAAGCGACGCAGACAAACTAGCCGATCTTGCGAATGATGCGACTATATATAGAAGCGTGGGAAGTCATTCTTTTCCGCATCCATATACGAAGCAGGCAGCGCTTGATTTCCTGCATTTAAACAGGGAAATGTACAGACGGAGATTTAGAGTGGATTTTTACATACATTTCAGAGGTAGTCTGTGCGGCGTGATCGAAATCAGTGACATAAATTATGACGACAGAAATGCACATGTCGGTTACTGGATCGGCTCTGGATATAGGGGCAAAGGTATTGCAACAAAATCGCTCGGGCTAGTATGCAGATTTGCCTATGATGAACTGAAGATGCATAAACTTCATACCAGGGTTCTGTCATTCAACATTCAATCAATCCGGGTTCTTATTTCCAATGGGTTTTTTATTGAAGGATATTTACGGGATCAATTCTTTCTCGATGGACAGTATTATGGCTTCTACTCCTTGGGGAAAATACTGGAGGCTGATGTATGAAGATAGAGTGCTATGAGTGCGGCAAAGCGCGCAAAGGGCTTGAGTCTCTTTGCAGTAATTGTGGATCTCCATTCAGGATCTCTCCTGATTTCAGGTATCATGAGACGCTTGAGGAGAATTTTCCTTATATTCACAGGCAGATATCGCTTGGTGAATGTACCACTCCACTTGTAAGAAGAGATGAGACCGCATTCAAGCTGGACTATTTCCAGCCAACTTTTTCTTACAAAGACAGAGGATCAAAAGCAATGGTGTCATTCCTGGCCGAAAGAAAAAAGGACGTGGGAGCAACGTTGAGTGAGGATTCATCAGGAAATGCTGGAGCTTCTATAGCCGCATACGGATCGGTGGCTGGATTCAGGGTCAATGTTTTCGTTCCTGTCACGGCGACTGGTCCAAAACTTGATCTGATCAAAGCATACGGGGCAACCGTAAAAACGATAAAGGGCTCGCGAGAAGAGGTCAGGAATGCAGCAGTGAACGATGGCTCTTTCTATGTAGGTCACTCCGTATTCCCTGAATTCAGGGACGGCATCAGAACGTTATCCTATGAACTTTTCAATCAGTATAACAGCAAACTTCCTGAAAACATCTACATTCCAACTTCTGCCGGTACTCTCCTTATAGGCATGTACGAGGGTTTCCGGCACCTCTTAGAGTCGGATGAGATAACGAAGATCCCGAACCTGATAGCATGCCAGCCCAATCTTATGTCACCAATAAAATCCGCATTATCTGGAGTGGAATATGTTCCGAGCGGAATGAAATCGCTGGCAGATGCCCTTGTAACAGAGAAGTCACCCCTTCTTGGGCCATTGGTAAAGATACTCAGGGAACATGGTTCTACTATTACCGTTTCTGAGGAAGAGATTATGGCTGCAAGGAGCAGATTGGCTCATTCAGGCATATTCACCGAATACAGTTCGGCAGTGGCCTACGCTGCCTCTTTGAAACACAAGGGTATGGGTGAAAAACTCGTTATCCTGACGGGAAACGGCCTGAAGAATAAATTCCAATAATCGGAATTATTCGCCAGGAACTTTAGCGAGTGCTTTTCCAAGGGCAGTGATCATGTTGATCAGCGCGGTGAACCCTTTCGTGAATTCCTTATCCTTGAAGAGCGCAAAAAGCTTAAAGAGGGAAAATTGTTCCGGATTCTTTGCACCGCTGACCATCGCCTTCAATATCGAGTCGGAGTTGTAAAGTATTGCCTTGAGGGTATCACTTGAATTTTCGATGGAAACTGCGTAGAGGATAGATGGAACAAGATTACCAAATTTTGAGATGGATGAGATTATCTCTTCTGAGCTGCCTATCTCCTTCACCAGTGCAGAGCTTGAAGGCATTACAGACCTCGCAAATGCGGCCAGATCTTCTATAGCCCCAGAATCCTTCAACGATTTGAGCAGGTCCAGGAATTGAAATGAAATTTCCCGGTTTTCCAGGAAAAACTTCAACAATTCTTCGACAACGTCGTTACCTTCATTGACTTCCATTTTTTGTTCATTATCTGCTTTATCCATGTTATCCCTCTCTAAATGATCCCTCTTATAAGTGATGAGAAATAAAAGTCAGAATAGTGTTTCTTGAATCTGAAATCAGCCATACTCTCAGTGGGGGCTTTTGGTCTCTTATCATATGAGTACGAAACAGTAATTCCTTTGGAAAGTCCTGTCATGGCTGAAAGCGTTACGCTGCCAGCGTACTGCTCAGAGTCGAATGAAGAATTGATATCAAGAGATATCCGGTGGGAAATGAACCTCGACTGTGTCACAAATGAGCCAGAAAGTTCTTCGGCCAGGAAATCGAAAGCATCTCCCGAAATATAGACGTCGTCATAATCCTTCACAGTGAGCCTTGTCTTGTTGATATTCTTAGATCCATCATTTCCCAAAAGATCATCATTTCCGAGGAATTCACGTGTCTTGAGGGGCGGCGGAAGAACGAGCACATCATAGTTGAGAGTCTTGTTTTCTGCCGAAACAATCTCCTTGTTCTTCTGGTTGATAGAAGTGACCTTGAAATCAGCCACAAGCTCTATACCGACAGAATCGAATTTTTCTGCAAAGAAGCCTGAAAGTTCCTGCAACGGAAATGCCCCCTTGTCAGGAGAAACAAATTTCATCTTGATTTTTGATTTTATATTAGCCAGCTGCTCCCTGTAGACAAGAGCAAGCTCGAAAAAGCCCATTAGGTTCGGTGCAGATGCCCCATTTATTGCAACAATCACAGTGCCTTCCGTAAGGCTTTCGAGCGTTTTTCCCAGCTCAAGTGCATGCTGCATATCAAGTATGTGCTTCGCCTCACCTTCATAACCTTGGAGCTTTTCGGGTGCGTCAGCCAGCCCTGGGGCAAGAACCAGATAATCATAGTCAAACTTCTTTCCGCTCTTCAGGTACAGGAGCCTGTTTTTTGGCCTGACCTGCATGACCTCATCGCGGACAAAATCAACTCCGTTGTTAAGGAGAAAGTTAACCGGCTTGACAGACTCATTAAACTTCTTCATTCTGAGGGCAATCTGGGGGCCATCTGACCTGCAGAAATTCTTCACGTTGTTTCCAATCAGGGTAACTCTTGCATCCTTCTCAGAATTCAGGCATCTTATCTTGTTGGCGGTCATGATGCCAGCTGCACCGTCGCCAACCACGACAACGTTTTTTGTTACTACCATGTGAACCAAACTCCATCTGTAAATTTCATCAGTGTGATCCCGCGTATCGATGTATCATGAAGATTGAAGCACCGTGTCACCATATCTGGAGTATCATTGCAATTATAATAGTATTTTCGCATTAATCGACTAAAACAGAGAAACTGAGAGGATTGAACAATCATAATAAATATGCGAATAACATTACTGAAAAGAATGGACACAGGACTTAGGGTAGTATCCAAAGAAAAGGACTCAATCACACTTGAGATGGTGAAATATGATAATACGATTCTTAGACCGATTGTAGAGGAATTGCTTAGGGACGATCAGGTCGAGGACTCCAAGTACTACATTAAGCATCCCGTCATCGATAATCCTGTTATTTATGTGAAGGTCAAGACAGGCAAGCCTCAGGCGGCAGTAAAGAGGGCAATAAAGAAACTGAGCAAGATATACGAAAACATGTCCGCAGACCTGACAAAAGAGAAGAAGAAGCTCGAAGATAAGAGATAGGGCGCTTGCTCTATTTAGTTGAATTTTCAGGTGAAAGCAGGGAGGCTGTTTCTGCCGAACTCAATGCAATCAGAGAGGTAGATGCCAGAACCAGAATTTTGTGGATCAATTCTAGGGGTGCAATTATTGATAGTGATCTGGAAAGACTCAGCGAAATGGCTTTTGCCAGAAGAATCTCAGAGATCATATCCTCATCCGACAACGTAGATGGCTTCCAAGGAACTTTACTCCCGGAAGGAAAATTTTATCTCCGGAAGGTAAAGCTTGGCACACCGCACATCGATTATACGGAAAGTGAAATAGCAGGCGTTCTATCTGCACAGGGAAGAGTGTCCTTCGCCAACCCCGATTTCGTGTTAATAGCAGCATTTGCAGATAGATGGTATCTTTCGATTGTAAGGCATATCAGAAATAACAAAGAGATGGAGTCAAGACGGTCACCAATGAGACCATTTTTTTCGCCAATATCTCTGCACCCAAAGTTTGCAAAATTTATGGTCAACCTATCCAGGACTGTCAAAGGTGATACGATACTTGACCCATTCTGTGGAACCGGTGGAATTCTGATTGAGGCAGGCTTATCGGGACGAAAGGTAATCGGTAACGACGCATCGCTTGTAATGGTTAAGGGCGCCAGATTGAACCTGAAATATTTTTCAATACAGGGTAAAATCTACAATTCAAAAATACAGGATCTGAGGATAGATGATCGGGTGAATGCAATCGTTTCAGACCTGCCGTACGGTAGAAGCTCACCCGTGATTGGAGATCTTGAATCCTTATATGAAGCGTCATTTATAAAATTTCATGAGATATTGTCTAAAGGGCAGTACTGCGTCATTATTGTCGGTGATCCAAGACTGCTATCATTTGCGAATGGCTTTAATATTGTAGATACGGTGAGGATAAAGGTTCATAATTCCCTCACTCGATCCTATGTGGTACTTAGAAGGAACTAGACATTGTTGCAGCAGTCATAACAATTCTTAACAGAAAATATCAATGCTTATATAGAAGAACAAACTTACGACTTTGAATGGACCAATCCCCTTATAGTCGTTTTGGCAATCCCATGCTTAGAGAGATGGAAGAAGCAAGACGAAGATCAAGCGCAATTTCGAGGAGAGAACTCCAGAGGGTCAGAACTGAACTGTTCGAAACCAGGAAGACAATGGCTCGTGAAAAGGAGATACTCCTTCGACAGATTGCAGACCTGGAAAACCTTCTCAGGGCTAAGGAGAGAGAATATAGCCTCAGGCTCAAAAACGCAGACAAGGATCTAATAAAGGATCTGCTGCCAGTGCTTGACTCACTTGACGCAGGTTCAACGTCAAAGGAACATGCCCAGGTTTTGAAGCCGTTTCAGGACATGATTTTAAATATACTCAAAAAGCATGGGCTTCAGAAGATAGAAACAAAAGGAGAAAAGTTCGACCCTTTCCGGCACGAGGTTGTCGGCATAGTGGACGATGGTGAAGACGGTGTGGTTCAGGATAAGGTTCAGGATGGATACCTTGTAAATGACGAGGTCATCAGGACAGCAAAAGTAATAGTTTCAAAGAGGTGAAAATATTGGGAAAAATAATTGGTATAGATTTGGGAACGAGTAACTCAGCAGCAGCAGTCGTAATTTCTGGAAAGCCAACGGTCATACCGAGTTCGGAGGGTGTATCGCTCGGTGGAAAGGCCTTTCCAAGTTATGTGGCATTCACTAAAAGTGGAGAGCTCATAGTTGGCGAGCCTGCCAGGCGGCAAGCCCTCCTGAACCCTGAGGGAACGGTGTATGCAGCCAAAAGAAAGATGGGATCTGATTTCAAGTTCAAGGTTTTCGGCAAGGAGTATACACCACAGCAGATATCTGCATACATTCTGCAGAAGATAAAGCGTGATGCGGAACAGTATCTTGGAGAGCCTGTTTCTGAAGCGGTCATAACCGTACCTGCGTATTTTAACGATAACCAGAGGCAGGCGACAAAGGACGCAGGCGCTATCGCGGGCCTGGATGTCAAGAGGATAATCAATGAGCCAACGGCTGCGGCTCTTGCATACGGGATCGACAAATCGAAGGAATCCCAAAAGATACTTGTCTTCGATCTTGGTGGTGGAACCCTGGATGTGACAGTGATGGAATTCGGAGAAGGCGTCTTCGAGGTACTGTCAACGTCAGGAGATACCCAGCTTGGAGGTACTGACATGGATGAAGCCATCATCAACTTCCTCAGCCAGGACTTCAAGAAGAAGGAAGGGATTGACCTCAAGACAGACAAGAATGCATACATAAGATTGAAGGACGCAGCCGAAAAGGCTAAAATCGAGCTTTCAAGCACTCTATCAACTGAAATTAACCTTCCATATATAACAGCGACAAACACCGGACCAAAACATTTGCAATACACTCTTTCAAGATCGGAGTTTGATAACCTTATTGCTCCTATAGTTCAGAGGGCCATGAAGCCACTTGAAACCGCCCTTGAAGGCGCTAAACTGAAGAAGGAAGATCTTTCAAAGATTCTTCTGGTTGGAGGGCCAACAAGGATTCCTTACGTAAGGAAGTTCGTTGAAGACTTCTTCGGGAAGAAGGTTGAGGGAGGAGTCGACCCTATGGAGTGCGTGGCAATAGGTGCCGCCCTGCAGGGTGCAGTTATTACAGGCGATATCAAGGACATAGTGCTCCTTGATGTGACACCTCTTACACTTGGCCTGGAAACGCTTGGCGGCGTTGCAACCCCGTTGATACCTGCCAACACAACAATTCCAACAAGGAAATCACAGGTTTTCACGACTGCGTCTGATATGCAGACTGCGGTCACTATCCATGTTGTGCAGGGAGAGAGACCGATGGCAGCAGACAATGTTTCGCTAGGCATGTTCAATCTCGTAGGGATACCGCCGGCTCCACGCGGCATACCGCAGATTGAGGTAACATTCGACATTGACGTGAATGGAATACTCAACGTGTCGGCGGTAGATAAGGGTACAAACAAGAAACAGGGCATTACTATATCAGCCACAAACAAACTCTCAAAGGAAGAAATTGAGAAAATGAAGCAGCAGGCGGAGAAGTTCGCCGAAGAAGACAGGAAGAAGAAGGAAGTGGCAGAAGCCGTAAATGCTTCAGAAACTCTTGCTTATACTGTTGAAAAGACAATAAGCGAAGCCGGAGACAAGCTCGACAAGGACACCAAGGAAAAGCTGACTGGAACCGTAAAGTCCCTGCGTGATGCAATAAACGAAAAGAACCTGGACAAAATGAAAGAGCTTCAGGAAAAACTGAGCAAGGAGGTACAGGAAGTCGGCTCCAAGATATATGAGGAAGCTGCTAAGGCAAATCCTAACCCGGAAGGTCAGACCGTCGAGCCTGGT
>JAMCPG010000027.1 GCA_023379845.1 Thermoplasmatota archaeon | reverse complement strand
TAACATCATTCTTGAGGCAACACTTGAGGGGAAGAGTTGTGCAGTGGTTTGTCCTGATCAGTGGCGGAATAAAGAACTTGCAACTCTTACGTCAAGCGAAGCGGGGGACCATTTTTATTACCATGATTTTGACAATGCAATTGAACTCTACCAGACAGCAACAAAGAGGGATTATGACTTTATTTACTTTTATCTACCATATATAGATCAGGTCGCCCATAAACTTGGCCCACGGTCAAACGAGACTATCCAAACTGCCAAGAAAATCCTGAAGCTTGTAAAGGCTGCATCTCTCGGCAACAGGAATAAGTATATGTCCATCATAACAGCCGATCATGGACACATACAGATCAAGGAGTCAATCCGACTGAACTCTAACAAGCACGCGCTTAATGACATGAGAATACCACCTTTTGGCTCCGCAAGATCTATTTTCCTAAACAGTGTAACCGCAAGCAAGGATGAAATCGAGGCACAGTATGATGGCCTGGTCGCATTCAAGGCCAATAGTACAAACGTCACCAAAATGCTTGGGTCTACTGCTTGCCTTCGTAAAACATCGTTCAATTATATCGCAGCAGCTGATTCAGATCGCTCTTTCTATTATCCGACGACAATTGGGAATATAGATAATCTAATGATCAGTGATCATGGGGGTCTCACAGAGCAGGAAATGGTCGTTCCGTGCATCGTTATCGAATAGTGTCACGACCAGTTAAGTATGCCGCGTAGTATCTGGTGATCTGGATCCAGTACATCTGGATAATTTCGCTTCCGCTTTCTCCCTCGTGAATAGGCATCTGACTCTCTTCCTTTCTCCTTTTTTCCCTGACTTTTACACCTGCGTGGCTCTCGGATATTCCGGTTGAAAGGGCGATCTCAGAGCATATATTTCACGTAAGGAAGCGTCCGAGAGCTGCCCGTCATTATGTCGTTTCCATTTTTGCACCTCAGCTGTACCTTGGCATCTAGTCTGTCTAATCGGAATTTTGTCTTCTCCTTTGAGCATATCATGATCCCGGTGAACAGCCATGAATTCTCCGTTCACTGTTCTGACAGATCTTCTGTCAAGCCTGTATTCCCTTGTTCTGGAACCACAGTGAGGGCAGTATTCTGAATGGTAAGAGAGAAGTATCTCTCTCATCCGGATCATTTCAGCCTGAGGAATGCCCTGTTCAGCTTCAGATCGTTCTCTATGATGATCTTCGTTATGGGCCATGCATCATAATCGATTCCAATCTTCTTCAGGATCTCACCGATCTCCTCCTGGCTTATTCCCTTCTCCAGGAGTCTCTGTATATATTGAAGCAGAAGTTCCGGTTCTACCTCGTTCTTTGACTTTGGTGATTTTCCAAGGTATCCTATGTACTTCCTCATGGGCTTTCCATTCACCCATGTTTCATCCACAACGGTATAATAGGAATGCCCGTTCTTTGTCGTTTTATTAATTGTCTTTGTCATACTACACCATAATTACAATGTAGTATATAGATCTTTCTATATTCAGTTAAACAGCGAATAATCTGACACTTAATTACCACGATAGTTCCGGAGAACTGTGCTGAGTAATTATGCATAAGCCCTCGTATCATTTCTCAGAAGATTGTAATACAGGACTTTCAGCCCTATTTCCTGTATTTCAGATTCCTTGCCTTGATCACTTCACCCATTACTCTTTTCAAGCCAGAGAAATATATCTCGACGATCACTCTCTGCCGTGGTTATGGATCCTCTTCTACTCTTCTTCCCCTAAGTTACGGATCTGTCTTGCTGTTATGTGCCTCAGAGTGGGTCCTCTTGCTATTGTCCTGAAATTCTTTCAGAGAGGAATGATGGCATCGGTGCCATTCGCATCAAGAAGATTCTCCATCCTTTTAACAAGCGATTCATTGTAGAAAGACCAAACCCCATTATCTCTCTTTGTCCTACTACGATTGGGGTTGTTGTGCTACATAACACAGCGCCAATCTAATTCTACTGAGGACTATATTGGAGAATTACCTATACAGTTTTTCCAGAGTGAAGGTTTAAATATAGTATTTTCATAGGTCATGCCATGACTAATAAAGGTAGGAAAGCGTTGGTTTTTGCTATATCATCGCTAATGGTTGTGGTGAGCTTTGTGTTTATGAGTACTGCAGTTGCAGCTGTTCCAGCCAGTTCCAGTACATCTACGCCATCTGGGGAGTTTATTTGGGGAACTCCAATATCAACCTCAGTTTCGGATTTAAATCCTTTGACTGCTACAAGCAGTCTAGGTACAATACTTGTGGGGGAAATGTACGCGGACACGCTTGGCATGATGTGGAATACTGGTGCAGTTTCTCCGTGGCTTGCGCAGTCCTGGAATGAAGTGGATAATGCAAATGGGACCCTATCTATCACTTATCACCTTAACCCAAATGCAGATTGGGTGAACGGGACCTCCGTTGTTGGTGAGATAACATCTAAAGATGTTGCTTTTACCTTTAATGTGCTGAAGGCAAATTCATCTCTTGATGGCTACGGGATTGGCCCCCACATTCTATCTATAACCACGCCAAATCTAACTACAGTTACATTCTTGATGGATACACAGTCGTCCCTTTGGTTTGATATTCTGTCTACTCAGGTTATTATACCATCGGTCTGGTTATCGTACACCAGCGGAAACTATAGCAATATAGGAAGCTTTGAAAACATGGGTCCACTTGGTCAAGAAATCACTGCGGGTCCGTTTGTCCTATCAACCATTAATTCGGAGGGAGGCATCTTGAATGCTAGCACGCATTTCTGGATGGGTACGCCCAAGCTAGCTCAGATACTCGTGGAAAAATTCACTTCAACGGCTTCTCTAGGACTTTCGCTGGAGAAGGGGACTATTGATGGTTCAGTTGGCACACTAAGTGACTACCACGCTTTTTCCACGAAATCGTACCTTACAAATCTAATTTCATCCAGCCCTGACGTATTTTACCTCTGGGGAAACGACCAGAAATATCCCTTTAGTAATGTACATGTTAGAAGGGCACTCGCGTACGCTATCAATAAGACCCAGGTAATGGTTAGTGATGAAGACGGTGTAGGAACATGGGGGCCGAATAACGTATCCTTTGGTGGCTTGCCGGCTGTTTTGAAATCGGATTGGGCGCCAAATCTAACTTATTATGCGTACAATACCACAAACGCTGAAGCTCAATTCGAGGCGGGCGGTTTCCACATTGCGTCAGGTGGGCCTTATGCTGGCTTCTTTGTGAATAACACCACGGGTGCGTTGCTAAATTTCACTGTCCAGGATCCGCCAATCTCAGACTGGATAGCGTCTGCTACGTCGATCGTCGGTGATCTAGCTGCAGTTCACGTTCAAGCTACCCTATCTATCGTGCCCTTCAGCACATGGGGTTCTACTGTTTTCAACTACTCTAATTTTAACGTTCTGTCTTATTTTGGCTACGTACCGGCATTTCCGAATCCATATTTACAACTGCAGCAAGTCTACGATACACAGGGCTTTTGGAATTTCGAAGACATCCTAAATAAAACGCTTAATACTGAATTCAATGCTTCTGCAAACGTGTCTAATCAGACCAATCTTGTAAAGTCTCTGTATCCAGCCCAGCGGTTGATAGATTCCTTGGTGCCTATAATTAACATCGGTAATGCTGGTAGCTATACTATATATAACAACAAACTTGTTGGTGGATTCCTTACCAATGTTGGTATAGGTAACCCGGTGAGTTTCATGTCCACATACCTAAAATCCGTCAGCCCGTCTGCACCGAGTCTAACTATCTATTACGCGATTGGTGGCGTTGTGGTGGCTGCGATCGCCGTGATTGGTGGTGCAGTGTACTGGTCTACAAAGCATAAAAAGAAGGGCGAAAAATAAGCTTAGTGACCACCGATGATTACTAGACGATATCTGATGGTTAGGAGTGCATATGCTGTTGCAACAACATTCGTCGCAATAATCATCAATTTTTTATTACCCAGAATTATACCTGGAAATCCTGCGGTTACTATCCTTTTAACTAATTTTCACTATTTACCCCCGGGCAAGGTTAAGCTTCTTGAACAGGAGTTTGGATTAACCAATTCGAGCATGCTTTATCAGTTCGAGAGATACTTAGTGGAACTTTTTCATGGAAATCTTGGTATTTCCTATTATTATTATCCTGAGACAGTCTCGCAGGTTATAGGGACACATCTTCCTTGGACGTTGTTTCTTCTGGGCACTTCTATTTCTCTATCTTCTGTTTTAGGTGTGATAACGGGCAGAATGCTCGGCTTCAGAGCTGGTTCCAAAACAGAATCCGCTACCTCAACCATATTCATTGGCCTTACTTCGCTACCCTTTTTTTGGTTCGCCATAATTCTCATTCTTCTGTTTGCAGTTGAGGTACCGCTTTTTCCGGTAGGAGGAGTTTTCTACATCTTGGATACTCCAGGTCTTAACTTCAAGTACATTAGTAGTATAGCTTATCATGCAGCACTCCCTATTTTGACGATAGTCGCGACAACATTTCCGGCATTCGCACTCACTATGAGGAATACCATGGCAAATCAAAACAAGGAGGATTATATTCTAATGGCTAAGGCAAAGGGGTTACCTGAAAGAATAATTTCCAAGAAATATGCTGGTCGCAATGCAGTCCTCCCAGTCGCCACTCATATAATACTTGCCTTTGGTTACATAGTTGCCGGCGCTTTTTTTGTAGAGGTCGTCTTCTCATACAAGGGCATCGGATATGTTTTATACGAAGCTGTCACTACAAAGGACTATCCATTAATAGATGGAATATTTCTTATGATTACAGTCACAGTAATTATTGCAAATTTTTTGGCAGACCTTCTTTATGCGGTCTTAGATCCAAGGGTGGAGCTTCGGTGATAACTTGTTAGTCAATAATGACCCAGATGAACAATTTAGACCAGCGAGAAAGTTGTTCTCGGAATCCGGTATACTCCACGAAATATGGTCTAACGGAAAAGCCAGGTTTGGCATGATTGTTTTTATTATTTTTGCCATAATTGGCATATTTGGTCACTTTATTTATCCATATAGTCCCAAAGCTACTTTTGTGATCTGGCAACCACCCACATTCGCACATGTTTTTGGTACTGATTATGAAGGGCACGATGTACTAAGCCAGTTCCTTTACGGCACGGGCGTATCGTTATATGTTGGTGCCTCCGTTGCACTCATTTCGGTTGCAATTGGTACAATGGTGGGAATGCTGTCTGGATATTATGGTGGAATAGTCGACAATATATTCATGAGGTTTGTTGACATTCTACTTATAATGCCGACATTTCCATTATTGGTTATTCTTGCAGCGTATCTTCCACCAACGAATAACACAACTATTCTAATCCTGTCCTTACTTAGCTGGCCATTTATGTCAAGAGTCATAAGGTCTCAGGTACTCACACTTAAGGAGAGACCGTTCATTAAGGCTGCTGTAATTTCGGGAATGAAAGGGTTTACAATAATCAGAAAGGAGATTCTTGATCACCTTATGCCTTTAATAATAATTAATGCCGTATATCTCCTTGTTGGGGCAATCGTTGCTCAGGCGGGTCTCGCCTTTTTTGGTCTTGGCGATCTCACATCAATTAACTGGGGTACCATGCTTTACTACGCACAATCAGAAGATGCGATTGTATACGCTGCATGGTGGTGGATCCTTCCGCCGGGTATCGCAATCGCCATTATTGGAATAGGCGCCAACATCTTTGGTAACGGAATTACAGAAATCTTTGGAAAAAGGTCGGGTGGAGCATGAACGAAGTCTTGCTATCAATAAGAAACCTGAATGCCACGTATAATGCGGACAGCAATAGATCAATACACGCAATCAGGGATCTTAACATTGACGTGCTTCGCGGTGAGGTACTGGCCCTCGTTGGTGAATCAGGTTCTGGAAAATCTACAATGGGGCTGTCCATTCTCAGGCTGATAGAATCTCCTCACGAAATAAAAGGCAATATCACTTTTAACGGAGTGGATGAGCAGGTTTCTGTTTTCGATCTAGATCCGTACAAGATAAGGGAATTTCGCTGGAAGAAAGTCGCCATGGTATTCCAATCTGCTATGAATATTCTGAATCCTGTTATGAGGGTTGAGGCCCAGTTTATTGACACATTTGAAGCACACGGAATTATAGATGACTATGATAAGAGAATTAATCATTATCTGGAACTGGCAGGTCTGGGGAAAAAAGTGAGAAGGCTCTATCCACATGAACTTAGTGGCGGTATGAAACAAAGGGTGAACATAGCTCTGGCTCTTTCTTGCGAACCTGAGCTACTCATTGCTGATGAACCAACCACGGCTCTTGATGTTGTTGTACAGAGGGAGGTGCTCTACGAACTGAGAAGACTGAAGGAAGAGCTTAACCTGACCATAATATTCATAACCCATGATCTTGGTGTGGCTTCTTCCATTGCGGACAGGATTGCCGTGTTCTACGCTGGCAGGATAGTGGAAATAAATAAAAAGGATGAAATAACAAATAATCCCATGCATCCGTATTCCAAGTTGCTTCTCTCTACGGCAATCACGCTAAAAACTGATAAGGACTCAGTTCTCACACAACTTGAAGGCACACCCCCAGATCTTAGCGTTGAGATCAAGGGCTGCAGTTTCTATCCGAGATGTCCGGTTAGAGAAAATGCATGTAAGTCCTTCACGCCAAACGATCAGGCCAAAGGAGAATGGGTTGAATGCATCAAGCCAGGTGCAATGAATTTGAAAGAGGTGGATAATCCAAGAGGTGAACGTAGATGACTGTTGAAGCTGTAGATACTAATACCTATGAACTCAATGATGACAGATCTATTGTGGTAATAGATAAGGCAACAGTAATATTCAAGTCTGGTCACGTTAGAAATTATGCCCTTGATAGCGTCTCACTGAAAATCAGAAGAGGAGAGGCCGTGGGTATTGTTGGTGAAAGTGGCTCTGGGAAAACAACACTTGGTCTAGCTGTTCTCAAGATTCTTAGGCTAAATGCGGGGAGAATCTTTTTTGATGGCATGGATATTTCAAGGCTCCGTTCTAAAAAACTTGCGCTCTTCAGAAGTAAAACACAGATGATCTTTCAGGATCCTTATTCATCCCTTAATCCATACAATACCATATTTGAATCCGTCGCCACACCGGTATTCTCTAACATTTCAAGACTAGAATCTGAGCTTCAGAGAAAAGTAACAAAAAGGGAGATTAGATCAATGGTTTCAGAAACCTTAGAAAAAGTAGGACTTTCTCCCGGATCGGCTTTCCTTGATGTATATCCTAGGAAGCTCTCCGGTGGCCAAAGACAGAGGGTCGCAGTTGCACGAGCTCTCATCATGCATCCAAAACTCGTCGTTGCAGACGAGCCCACATCCATGCTTGACGTATCCATTACTGCACAGGTTGCAAACCTTCTAAAATCACTGCAGAAGGAGATGGATTTTTCGTTGATGTACATTTCTCACGAGCTATCAACTTCCAGGTATATCTCCAATAGAATAGCTGTTATGTGCCTAGGAAGAGTCGTGGAACTAGGAACCTCCGAGGACATCACAAAATCTCCAATGCATCCATACACGGATATATTAATTCGATCTATGCCAGAAGTCTCGTCTTCTGGAATAAACGATTCAATTGCAAAGATAGATTTCAACGCCTATAACGGAGGAATAAAAGGGTGTGTATTTGCCCATTCTTGCCCGAGGAAAACTGAAATATGTACATCCGAGAAACCTCTTCTTCAGGAGATGGGAAACGATCATGAAGTTGCGTGTTTCCATCCTATTATTGCATAGAAGATCGTTTGCTTAGTTCCTACGCTGTTATTCTCCTTCGCCTTAATTTCTTTGCATTCAAGTAGGCAAGGGGAGTTTCGAACCTCTTATTGCTTATCTTACCCTCAGCAGGTCGTTCTTCAATTTCGTCATGGTTACAGCCACGTGATCTGGATCCAGATCACTCATGGGGAGTTGACCCCAATGAAACAATCGCGTATCCCTGGCCAGTCCATGGATCATGGAGTCGGAACTCGCGAAAAAGAATATACATGGAAACGCACTTTTGCGAAAATAAAGTGGAGTGCCGTGGTACAAATCTACAAATTAAGACTCAAAAAGCAGTTTTCTTCAGCTTTTCATAAGATTTCAGCCAATCGACATTGTTCCATGAGACTTTGGACATCATGTACTGGTCAATGACGAGCCTAGTTGCCTCGGACTGCAGCCTTTCGGGTTTGCATTCAAAGCACAATCCGGAAAGAGAGAGCGTATTGGGGAGTACAGTCCTGAAAATTGTGATAGACCGGATCATGTGGTAGCATGATGTAACGATATACAGATCACCCGAAAACCCATCTTTTTCAAGCAGTTCGCGAACGTATACGGCATTTTCAACAGTGGTTGTTGACTTCTCCTCCACTTCTATGATGTCTCTATCTGCACCGAGATCGATGGCAAGTTTGACCATCATTCCAGATTCTGAGTAAGAACATTCGGGTGACGTCTTTCCGCCAGAGAATATAATTAGATCTGGATGTGTGAGTCGGGCGAACTGTATAGCTCGCTCAACTCTTCCTTTCATTTCTTCAGTTGGTTCACAAGACTTGAGCATACACCCAAGAACCACCACAATTTTCATTTTAATCCAATTCAGATACTGGATTAAAACGTTCTAAATAATGATCGTTTTCAACGATCTCAATTTTGAGCCTTACCTAATTTGGCATGATTCAAAACTGTGATAGCTCTGATCACGAGTTTTGAATTATTAGAAATAGTTTTATAAGCCAAACACACATCGTTGCAAGTGAAATTTGTTTCAATTGTCTCTGGGACATCAACCGACGGTTTGAGTATAGCAAACGTTGAACTAAATGGGTATAACCTTGACACTAAATATAAAATCTTGTCAGGGAGAAATAAGGCATTCACCCCTAAACTTCGTGAGGAATTGCTTAAGGTAGCTGAAAATACAAAGATTGATACAGAATTTGTATCACGCTTAAGTTCGAAGCTCGGCAAGGTGATAAGCGAAAGCGTACTTTCGCTTGATCTTGATTATGATATTATTTCATATTCAGGGCACACGGTCTACCATGGACCATCGGTTGGGAAGGGTAGAAATGGAACGCTTCAGCTTGGTGAAATATCATTTTTGGTGGCTAAATCTGGTAAAACGGCAATAACAGATTACAGGATTACTGATATGGCATACGGGGGGTTAGGTGCCCCGCTTATGGCGCTGAGTGACTATATCATCTTCAAAAAACCCAGCACTCTTACAGTAAACATAGGTGGGATCTCAAACGTTACCTATCTGGATTCAAACCGTTTCATAGCATTCGATACTGGACCCGGAAACATGTTAATTGATCTCGCAATGTTCTATTTATATGGGCAGACCATGGATAAGAATGGTCAAATAGCATTATCCGGCAAAGTCTCCACCCAGTTGCTGGAATATCTTATGAGAGATCCTTTTTTCAAGAAAAAACCTCCAAAAAACAGTGGCCGGGAATATTTTGGTAGTGCATATCTCCAAAGGATAATTAGGAGGTTCCCCTCATTAAAGGGTGGAGACTTGGTTCGTACACTCACTCGTTTTACTGCGTTAAGCATACAGGAACAGGTTGAGAAGTTCATTGACGGGGCATTGTCAGATATTGTGGTAGGAGGCGGGGGGACAAAAAATCCAGTTCTAATGCAAGATCTTAACGAGCTTTTTAACGGCAAGGTAAGGACATTTAGCAGTACCGGAATCAGGGACGACCTCAGAGAAGCCCTTGGCTTTGCTATCCTGGCAAACCAGACTCTACATGGCGCAGCCGGGAGATTGACGGATATTCAGACTATGAGTGGACCTGTACTTGGGAAGATAGTTCCCGGCAGAAATTTTGATGAGATATTCAAGCTCTTAATGTAAATTAAGAATATCGCTTCTTTATTCTTTCTCCTAGTCTTATAGATCTCATATCAACTCTGCCTATCTGTTCAAATATATCAAGAAGGCGTTTAGAATATTCACTCTCATCCGACAAATCTGTTGTTGTAACCGAGGCATGCCTTCCATTTGCATGTATCATTCGCATCTTTCCGAGATGCAGGCCAACATGACCCTTGAAAAATATAAGATCTCCGGGCAAAGCCTCCTTTAATGAGGGCACCTCATCCAGATAATCGCGCTGCCAATCAGCGTTTCTAGGAAGCTCGACACCGGCAAATCTATATAGTCTCTGCGTAAACCCAGAACAGTCAAATCCGAATTCTGAGGTCCCTCCCCAGAGGTATGGAATGCCCAGAAACCTGCTTGAAAGTTCAGTCGGTTTATAGTCATATCTTGAAATTGGGGCCAAGAATTGACCGGGAATAGAAAACTTCTTTATTTCGTCCCTGGAAACATATCCGCCAAATGGAATTATTATCTCACCATACCTGTATCGTCGAGTCAGCTTATGTGTCTTAGCAGGACCTTCTTTTATTAGAGCGGTCTTTATGTGACCCTGAAGACCGTCGCTTCCAACGACAAGCGAATATTCTTCACCCTTCTCGATTATTTTCAACTCTTCCCCGTAAACTAACTGCGAAATTCTTTCAGATGTGAACTTTGGCTCAGCGCGGAGATCGGCTACACTTATTGAGACACATTGCATGCAACTACAGTTCATCGGCTGATTTTATGATTTTTGTTTCGTAATATAAAGGATAAGCATTTTTTATATCCCATTGCTATTTCGAAACAATGTATTACATGATACAGGAGATCAGAGAAGAGAAGGACCTTCTCGACAAATATTTATCAGGAGGAGACAAAAATTCAGCATTAGCTTTGCGTCAGATTGAAAGCTCAAATGGATGCATCACTTCAGGCAACGGAACCAGCTACAACGCTGCCTATTATCTTTCCCTCCTTCTTCTCAAGAGAAATGTCTTTTCTGTCCCGATTTTTGCTTCTGAGTTTCCCGGGTTCATGAATGGCGAATTCAATTTCAAGAACAGAGAGGTTATACTTTTCAGCCAATCAGGAGAAACTTCCGATGCAATTTCTGCAGCGAATTTTGGAAAGAGAAACGGAGCTTCCATATTATCAATATCTAACGTTCCTGGTTCAAGCCTCGCCAAACTTTCAGATATATCAATTATAACTCCTGCCGGTCCCGAGAAATCAATTGCTGCCACTAAAAGCCATATGGGGCAGTTGCTCTCTTCACTTTCTATTTATTTTGCCGGGGAACGTGAAGCTTTCAACATAATGCTTGGAAAGATCAAAGAAGGATTCGAAATTATAATGGATCGGGAAAATGAGATAAAGAAATTGGCAGAAGGCCTTCCTCAGAAGGTTGTATTCCTGGGTTCTGGGCTTGATTACCCGGTTGCGCGAGAAGGGGCGCTGAAATTAAAGGAATCATGTTCCATGATCACAGATGCTTATCCCACAAGGGAATTCTTGCATGGTCCAAAGCAAATACTTGACGACTCATGGACTGTTCTCATCCTCTCGAAGGAAGAGGCGGTAAAGCTCGAGTTGTTGAAGCTGAGCCGCAATGTCCTGGATCTTGATTCTATTGTACATGAAGAATTCAAGATAAGATCCAAAAGCGAAATTGCTGATTCAATCTTTAAAGTCTTGTTTGTGCAGCTGCTTTCTTATTACAGGGCGGTTTATCTTGGACTAGACCCCGATAATCCCTCAAAGCTCACAAAGGTTATTACCTCCTGAATATAGGTTCAAAGGCATGAAATCCTAATACCACGGAATAATCTGTTATGGTGCATTCTGCAAGCAGTTATAGGTTTTCCCATGCAGTCGTTGATGGTAAATTACTGCATGAAGTTTCGATCACGACGGAGAATGGGTTCATTGCCTCTGTCTCTGATAAAGCTCAATTCGAGATAGATCTGACCGACTATACAGCTGTGCCTTCTTTCATTGATGTGCACACACATGGCATGCTTGGAGTTGATACTGCTATCCTTAGTAAGGACCGAATGGCTGAATGGTTGACTGCCCTTCCTAAGACTGGTACTGTGAAGATAGTTCCTACTCTTGTGTCTTCGGATCGTAAAACGACACAGGCATTTCTAGAATCGGTCAAGATAACAAGATCCACTGTTCTGACAGAACCATATGCTGAAGTAGTAGGGGCGAGGATGGAGGGCCCGTTTATAAGCCGTTCGAAGAAAGGAGCACATAATGAGGCTTTTCTTCTCGAACCTTCAATAGAGAATTTTATTAATATTACAGGAGAATTTGGTTCAGAGGTGAGGATTGTGGATATCGCACCTGAGGTCGGTAAGGCAATGGAACTGATCGGATACCTTTCAGAAAGAGGCATTATCCCTTCCATAGGACATTCCGATTCTGATGCGGCTACAGCTAGAAAAGCCATATCAGCTGGTGCAACAGAGGCTACGCATCTGTTCAATGCAATGCGATCCATCTTTCACAGGGAACCTGGAATTGCCGGCGAAATATTGATAAACGATTCTATCAACGCAGAGATCATAAACGATCCGAATCATCTATCTCCAGGGATCATTAGGCTTGCGGTTAGATCAAAGGGAGAGGACAAGATAATTGGGATAACAGACTCCATTGCGGCAACATTGATGCCTGATGGAGTATACGGACTTGGGAGCCTTAGTGTTACATTAAAAGGCGGAAGATGCACTGTGACCGGATCGGATGTGATAGCTGGAAGCGTGCTCACAATGGATTCTGCATACAGGAACTTCATGGATCAGGGTTACTCTATCCTGCAAACCGTGAAGTTTTTATCAACCAACCCGGCAAGAATCATTGGCCTTTTAGACGAGGGCTCCATTGCACCTGGAAAGAAGGCAAACATAACCATAATCGATAAAAGAAATAAAGTCGCTGGCGTAATCAAGAACGGAATATATTATGATTTCAGGAACTAGGTGTGAGAGTTGACAACTGAGGAAAACAACCCAAAGACCAGGGGGATTTCGAGCAAAAGAACAGAAGACATTGTTAGAATAATAAATGAAGAGGACTTCCAGGCATTCGCAGCCGCAAAGGCGTCTGTGAAGGATATCGCTAAAGCAGCTGATATTTGCCTTTCCGGTATTAGTATGGGCGGTCGAGTCATATATGTTGGTGCAGGGACAAGCGGCAGAATAGCGGTTCAGGACATTGTGGAACTTGATCCAACTTATGGTCTGGATAGTAAGACATTCATGTACATTATGGCTGGAGGGATCGATGCGCTTCTCAAGTCACAGGAGGGCTCAGAGGACGATACTAACGCGCCGATTGATGCGCTGAAGAAGGCTGCCCTCAGCGATCATGACGTTGTCGTTGGTATTTCTGCTTCTGGAAGAACGCCGTTTGTCCTTTCTGCCTTGAAGTTCGGGAACAGCATAGGCTCTGCGACTATTGGCATTGTCAATAATAAAGGGAGCATTATCGAGAAAGAGGCTAAACACTGTATTGTACTGGACACTGGGCCGGAGGTTATACAGGGATCGACAAGAATGAAGGCCGGCACGGCTCAAAAGCTTACACTGAATGCGATGAGCACTACAGTAGCTATAAAGCTGGGCAGGGTCTACAAAAACATGATGTCGTACATGGGAGTAACTTTCAACGCCAAGCTGAAGGAGAGGGCAATATCCTTCCTCATGAATGAATTTTCTGTTGACCGGAACGATGCAGTCATCGCGCTGGAAAAGTCTGATTACAGGCTATGGGCAGCCATTGATTTTCTTAAGAAAGTGCATGGTGAAAACGGTAATCCTAGTTCAGAAGAGAACTGAATACAAGGTTGTGGAGCGTTCTCCTGAATTTCAGTATCTTTAAGTTTTCTCTTGTAGGATAGACCCGATTGCTTAAGATCACAACAATTATCGAAGATTCAGGATCGATCATGATGGATGTTCCAGTAAATCCGGTGTGCCCAAATGCACCAAATGGAGATATGTCTCCTATGAATCTTGCATAATCAAAGGCTGGGCTCTGTTTAGCAGGTCTAGGTGTATTTATCATCCATCCATAACCAAAAGAGCCTCCAATGTACTCGTTCGCAGGCCGTGTTGCCTTAAGGAAACTCGACCGCGATATTACTTTACCCTTGATGTACCGGTAAGCAAAAGTATGAATGTCCGATGCATCCGAGAATAGACCCGCATGTCCCGCAACTCCGCCCGAGTAATATGAATTCTCATCATGTACTTCGCCCCAAACCTGACCCCGCGGTCCGACCGATTCTGTCGGTGCAATTTGTTCCTTTGGATTTTTTGGAAGAAACCTCATGTGCTTTAACCCAAGTTCTTCGGCAACAATATTTTCCCAGGCTTTGTCCAGAGTCTTACCGGTCAATTCTTCAATTATGTATCCCATCAGAATATAGTTCAGATCGCTGTAATTCTCTTCAACATAAGGAGTTGCGGAGGCCGCAGCATCGTCAATTCCCTCGAGGTAAGCCTGCCTTGTTTTTCCCCTATGGTATAAGGGAAGGCTTGGAGTCAACCCTGATGAATGCGATAAAAGTGATTTCACCGATAATTTACCAATATTGTTTAATCCACTGAATAGCCCAAGCGACGATGGGGTGTCTTCCATCGACAGTTTTCCGCTGTCTATTAGCTTGAAGGCTATTGTTGATGTTGCAAGTGGTTTCGTAAGTGATGCAAGATCATATATCGTATCATTAGTATAGGTAAAATTGAGGTTGTCAATCTTTCCGTATGATTCGTAAAAAAGCTTTTTTTCTCCTTTGGCAACCAGAACGGTCATCCCATGTGCAACATACGGTATACTGGATTTTATATGTTCCCTGAGCTTGTTAGCAAAATCCTCGGTCTCTCCTGACATGAAGACAGTAATGATCGCTTACAATAAAATATTCTGATCTGGAAGGCATGTTAATTTATAAACTGCGAACTATAACTGCTTTTATGAACGACGAAATAGAAATCCTTTGGGATGTCAAAATTCCAACCAGGGATATAGTTGAGTTATCCTGCGACATATATGGATCTTCAAAAAGACAAAGGAAGCCGGCTATACTGCTCCGCACGCCATATGGAAAATCAACAGACGCAATAATATCAACAGGAAAGTTCTTTGCGTCCAGGGGTTATGTTTTCATTTCATGTGATGTCAGAGGAAGGGGCGATTCTGATGGCGTTTTTGAACCATACAGGTTGGAGGGAAGGGATGGATATGATGCCATTCAATGGATTTCCAAGCAGTTATGGTCCGACGGCTCTGTCGCAACCTGGGGAGCCTCGTACTCCGGGAGGATTCAGTGGTATACAGCTGTTCTGCAGCCTCCAGCACTTAAGGCAATGATTCCTGTTGTCCCGCCATCTGATCCTTTCGTCGAGGATCCCACAGGCGTACCCTCCCCGCTCAATGTATCATGGGAGTTCCTTGTTTCGGGGAGAGCCCTTCAGAATACCAAGCCAGTAGACTGGCAGAAAGTATACAGCCATCTGCCGATGAGTGAACTCGACCTTTTGACTGGACGGAATATTGCACATTGGCACACTAGGCTTGAACATCAGAAAATCGATGAATACACAAGAGAGATCTCGTACCAGGACAAGTTTGACATGGTTAAGGTTCCAGTTTTGCACATTTCAGGCTGGTATGATGATGAGCAGATAGGAACTCCTCTCAACTTTTCTGCAATGTCCAGGCTGCCTGAAAGGGAGATAGCCGAAGCTCAGTTCATGATAATGGGGCCATGGGGACATGCTGTAAATACAGCAAGAATAATAGGAGAATTTGATTTTGGGCCCGATGCCCTCATTGATCTACTCGGCATTGAGGCAAGATGGCTTGACAGATACATGAAGGGCTCAATGAAGGATTTTCCGTTCACAAAAAAGGCAAAATTGTTTGTTATGGGAAGTAACGAATGGATCGAAGCTGACAGATGGCCACCTGAAAATACCGTAGATAAAAGGTTTTATCTAACTTCAAATGGAGTTGCGAACAGCAGATTTGGGAATGGCAGGCTTGAGCTAAGGCAGCCCATGTATGATCAGAGAACAGACTCTTATACATACGATCCGGAAAAGCCCGTACCATTCATTGCCGATCAGAATTATGCCCAGATCGGGGGTCCAGACGACTATTCTTCAGTTGAACGCAGGGATGATATTCTTGTTTATTCAACAGATCCTCTTGAAGAGGATCTTACAATTATCGGACCCGTAAGATTGAACCTCAACGTTTCAACCTCAGCCACAGATACCGATTTCACTGCAAAGTTACTGACTGTTCTTCCAGATTTCAGAGCAATTCGGCTTTGCGACGGCATAGTAAGAATGCGATATAGAGAAGGCATGAAGACTGCTGTGAAGACCATCCCGGGGAAAATTTATCCCGTCTCGATAGACATGTGGAATACCTCCTATAGATTTGGCAAGGGAGAGAGAGTCAGGCTCGAGATATCGTCCAGTGCGTTTCCAAAATTTGCGAGAAACCTCAATTTCGAAGGGGACCAGACCAATAGCACTGCGATGTTTAAGGCTGATCAAACCATATTTCATGGGAAGAAATTGCAATCCTACATATCCTTCCATGAACTTCAGAGAAGGCACTAATAATATCGCTAACTTTAACTTATATTTAAGATGAGGTACTATGCGACCCGGCTTATTTATCCAGACAGGTTTGATTGGTCATGACAGGGAAGAGTCACTCAAGTTGATTGGTAAGCTTCTACCTTCCTCCATTGTACTGGTGCGAAAGGACTTCTCAGACAGATCTGATCTTTTGGAGCTTATACATAGCATAAGACGCATCTACAAAGTGGAAAAGGATGCTGAATATCCCTACATAGCGGTAGACCAGGAAGGGGGTAATGTCGTCAGGCTTGCATTCCTGAACTATAACCCAAGCAATGCCTTCCTGGGGAACCTGAACAATTTACGCTTCACAGAATATGTAGGATCAAGAACCGGCTATGACCTGAAATCACTTGGAATAGACTGGAATTTAGCTCCCGTACTCGATTTGTCTAGTCCCTATAACCAGGTTATCCTTGAACGGAGCTTTTCGTCGGATCCACTAACTGTTGCGGCTCATGGAAGCGCATTTATCAGGGGAATTCAAAGCTACGGTGTGGCAGCTACGGGAAAGCACTTCCCCGGTCATGGTGGCGTTCTTGGTGATTCCCACCTTATGCTGCCAAAGGATGAAAGAGGAGTTGGAGCCCTGAAGAGCGACATGTTCCCTTTCCAGGAGGCAATTAAAGAAGGCGTGTCGTCAATAATGCTTTCACATGTTTTATACACCGCGATAGATGATGCCAACCCTGCCACTCTTTCCCCCGCAATCTATAACATATTGCGTAAAGATCTGGGATTCAAAGGCCTTGCCATAACTGATTCACTTAACATGAAGGCAGTTTCAAAGGATTTCAGCACTGAAGAGATGGGAAAGAGGGCATCCAGGGCAGGTGCCGATATTCTCGAATGTGTTGACATAGATCGCGCAATGGAGATGTCTCAATACCTGGACATGAAGGATGAACATGGAAGCGCCGAAAGAATAATTCATTTGCTTCCCGAAAAGAGGGCATTAATAGAGCCTCCAAGCGAAATAATCAATGCTTTCGCGCTTATTGGAAATTCCATCCGGAAACCTTACATACCCCTAGATCCGGAAGCAAGAACAGCAATTCTCTTTCTGGATGACACGAGAGAGAGCATAGTGGGTGATTCATTCACCAATTCCCGCGGCATAATAAAGAGGCTCAAGGAGACCGGGCTGAAGCTTGACAATTTTACCTCCGAGGATCCTGAAGCGTCCTACAAAGGTTATGAACAACTGATTGTGATAGGAAGAAATGAGCATCTGAAGGAAAGATACCGGAAGATTGATGATCTAATGAATAGCAGAAAATCTATCTTCATCAGCACCGGTGTGCCCGCTGACCTGGGGTTGTTCCCTTCGAATGCCGGATATATATCTGCGTTCAGCACGAGGGTCGAGGCAATAGTCGGCGCTGTTTTCAGGGCATTTGGATTTTTCTGAAGTTATCAGAAACCGGCCAGCGGAGTTGCTCCTATACCGCTATCTTTTGGCGGATAGTTTATACCCTTCACAAAGCTGAGACCGCCGTTAACGCCCGGTTCTTTCAGGCTTGAGAAACCATCAAGATCTGTATATGCAAAATTTGGCTGTGCAAGGGCTACATGCAGACCTGCAGTATTAGCGAGTTTGGTCTCTACCATGCACCCCATCATGCATGGCATCCTGAACACCTGTGCTGCTTTTACTATCTTAAGAGCATCAGTGATACCACCGCATTTCATGAGCTTAATGTTTACATAGTCAGCGGCCTCCTCGTAGACGACATTGCTAAGATCGGCCAGTGTGAATACCGCTTCATCCGCCATGACAGGTATGGAAGAATTCAGGCGAACGAACTTCATGCCTTTGATATCATCTCTTGCCACTGGCTGCTCTAAAAACTCAATGCCGAACCTGTCTATCTTTTCAGAGAGCAGAACTGCTTTTTTTGGGCTGTAAGACTGGTTAAAGTCAACGCATATCCATCGATCAGGCCCTATTACTTCCCTTACTGCCTTTACTCTCTCAAAATCTTCATCTAAGGATTTGCCCAGCTTTATCTTAAAAAATTCAACACCATCATCCAGGAGTTCCTTTGCCTGAACCTTCGCATGTGCGGCATCTACGAGATCGACAGTATAGGATGTCTTCATGCTGGATCTAAATCCACCCAGAACCATGTAAAGTGGGAGATCAGCTTTTTTTGCAAGAATATCGTAAAGCGCCATATCTACTGCTGCCCTGCTCGCCTTTGAACTCTTTGCCAGTGCTTTCATTCTCTCGTTTATCATTTCTGTAGAAAAATCCATCCCCTTCAAAGCCTGAGAGAAAATTGAAAGTTCAGCCTCTACCGATCCCATTGTGTCGCCGGTTATGAATGGAGTTGGAATCCCCTCGCCATAGCCTGTGATGCCATTATCCATTGAAACTTTTACAAAATAACCTTCATAAAAGTCTGTTGAACCAAGAGCAATCTTGAAGGGCTTTTTCATCTCAATGTTGATCTTCTTGTATTCAATGCTTTTAATCTTCATGATGCGTAATCTCTGGTAAATATTATTAGCTATTGATCATGGGATTAGTCATAAAGGAGATATGTTCTCCTCGCTTCCATGTAGTCACGCGACGAATCTATCCAACTTGCAGCTATTTCATCGACGCTAACTTCGTCTTCAATGAACTTTCTGAGGTCATCAGATCCGTAGAGAATCGAAAGATGCTTCAGGTCAATATTGCCATGATCGATCGAGTAAACGTGCTTCAGGACACGAATTGCAAGCGCAATACTCCTGAACACCTTTCTGTCCTCAATATGTATGGAAAAACCTTCCAGTCTCTGCCCGGTCAATGGATCAAGGCTTGGTATGAACATTATCTTTCGGAATAATGCTCCTTTTTCCTGCCGAAGGTCAAGTGACCATGCTCCACCATATCCGAACTGTGAGAATGGATAGGGCGTGCCACGTCCCACGCTTACTTTGGATGACTCCACCAAAACCATTCCAACAAACACAAACAGTGAATTCAGTGTTGGAAGGTTCAACGAGGGTGGAACAAAATGCTTTAGATAAGCGTCATAGAATTCAGTCCTCTTATAACCGGACATTTTTGAGATCTCAAGAGCGGCTTTGACATCTCTGTTCAGGTAAAGAGCCATTTCTCCAATCGTCATCCCGTATCTAAGAGGAAATTCGTCAATTCCCACGAAAGATTTAAAGGATGGCTTCAGCATAGGCCCATCAACAACTGATCCAGAAAGAGGTGCTGGGCGGTCACAAACTATAACCTTCGTACCAGTGCTGGCAGCGGCAGACAATAGATGCTTCAGTGACGATACGTATGTATAAGGTCTAGCACCGCCATCCTGGATGTCGTAAACGACGGCTTCTATGTCTTCAAGTTCCTTTGGATTTATGGAATGCGACTTCTCTGTGTATATTGACTTGACGGGAATACCTGCATAAGTCTCGTCCGGAACTACCTCTCCATTCTTCAAAGCTGCATAAATCCCATGCTCAGGAGCAAAAATCCTCCTGATCTGGGCACCTTTCAGTTTCATAAGATCAATGTTTTGAACAAGATCCTGCGTCACTCCAGACGCATTTGTGAGCATTGCTATTGGTTTCTTTGGTAGATGTTGAATAAGATTTTCAATCCCTAGCCTGAACGCCATGCATTAGTATCACACAATGCATAAAACGTTTACCCGGTCAACTCATTTCAGAACTGCCCTGATTACGCGCTCAACGTTGGCATGAAGTAGCAGATCCTTGTGTTCGACTAATTCTCCAAGTCTCTGAATATCCAGGAAGGAAGTAAAACCCTTGGTTCCTCCTCTCATTCCAAGGAAGTCTGAACCAACGGCCACCATGTCCCAGCCGAAGTTCTCGCCAATATAGTTAACGTTTTTGGCCATATCATTGATTGTGGGTTCCAAGGACAGCATTTCTGCGATTCCGCTTACACCTAAGACACCATGTTTTGAATGTATGGCCTCAATCATTTCATCGTCGGCATTCCTTGGATGATCATAGAGGCTCTTCACGTTAGAATGACTCATTATTACCGGTTTCTTTGAATACTTACATATATCAAGAGTTGTTTGCCTGCTGGTATGGGCAGTATCAACAATGATACCAAGTTCATTGCAGAGATCGACGAGTTCTTCACCCGCTCCAGTCAAGCCATAGTCCTTCTTTGAATAGCAGGATGCCGCGTACTTGTTATCGTAATTCCATGTGAACCCTATGCACCTGACTCCAAGATCGTAGAGCGAATATACGTCGGTTGGTTCTGCTATAGTATCCGCTCCCTCCATAGAGATCAAAAATTTTGTCCCTTCTTGCCTTATATCCGCTTTCCTGCGAACAAAGTCAATAATTCCCTTGTGTCGCAAACTCGAATAAAAGTTTGCCTGATGCATTATTCCCAGCTGGTCGGGAACCCAAGTGTAATCTATATGTTCTTGTCCTTGCAATATCTGGTCAAGGTTTTTTGACCAGACGCGATGAAAGGGATATATTGCAGAGAATATAATGACGTCACCATATTTTTTTAGGGTTTCTATCGATGATTGCCTTGTTTCTGTAAATGTATTTTCAGTAGACGAGGTAATTCCAAAATCTTCATGCAAATCTATGATTCTCATTGTATGAGGGAATCCTATACGTTATTTGAAACCTCTTTATGCACAAAATTATTAAAACTGGTTGATACCTTTACCAAAAAGAACGAAAGAAAAGTAGAATAAGATAAATTATATTTTAATAAGAATAAAAATTAATTAATGAAAAATTGATGATCCCATATCATTACTTCTTCTTCCTAAGCGCCAGAGCCACCGCACCAATGACGATAACAGCCGCAACTACACCGACTGCAATATACAAGGTATCGTTGCTTGAAGATGGAGTAGTTGGTGTCTTCACCTTCGTGAATGCCACGCTGATGCTCTGGTTATGTCCATTAACAGAGACTGATCCTGTCAAGTTATTATACCCACTTGATGTGGCAGTGTAGCTGTACGTGCCATTTGCAAGACTAACTGTAATTGTTGTACTCGTTGAAGATAGAGATTTGCCGTCAGATAGATTAAGATACCAGGTCGATCCAGACGAAAGACCTGATTCTGTAAAAGTCACGTTGTATGTTTCCTGCGTCACTGTAACTTGTGTAAATGTTACAGAAACAGGGATAGAGGATCCGCTTACGGAAAATGTGGATGTTGGCACTGACGGTTTATATCCTGTGTTCGTGGTAGAAACAGAATAAGAGTACGTTCCGTTTTGTTCCATCACACTAATTGAAGATGAGGTTGTTGTGTTAGTCTGCCCGTTAATCGTTACTGACCAAGTGCTTCCGCTGGAAAGACCGGTTTCGGTGAATGTGACTTTGTACTGAACTGCCGTAAATGTTATTGCAACTGAAACAGGTTTCCCGTTAACCGTGAACGATGAGGTATATGTCGGCGCGTATGATTTATCCTGCGTGGATACAGAGTATGTATAGGAATCATTCCGCAGATTGACTGAATATGATGAGGCAGTTATCAAGCCCGACGATGCCATTCCTGTTATGTTGACATACCATGGAGTAGTTGTTGGAAGGCCTGTCTCGGTGAATGTAACCTTATACTGCACTGCCGTAAATGTTATTGCAACTGAAACAGGTTTCCCGTTAACCGTGAACGATGAGGTATGTGTCGGCGCGTATGATTTATCCTGCGTGGATACAGAGACGTTATAAGAGCCATCAATCAAATAAACTGTGTAGGTTGGATTGATAATCGGGCCAGATGCTGGCAACCTGCTTATATTCATATACCATGGTGTAGACGCTGGGAGACCAGTCTCGGTAAACGTGACTTTGTACAGGACTTGGGAAAATATAACCTGTTCAGACAGATTTCTACCCTTCACCGCAAAAGTAGTATTATACGCTACATTGTAGCCTTTTGCGCTCGTGTTTACAGAGACACTGTACGAACCATTAGCCAAATAAGCGGTGTAGGTTGGATTAATAATCGGGCCAGATGCTGGCATACCACTTATATTCACATACCATGGTGAAGATGCTGGGAGACCAGTCTCATTGAAAGCCACTTTATAGGCAGGCAAAAAGTCGACGCCCACATACGTCTCTTGTGTAACAGATACAGAGCCAAACTGAGTGGTGGCAACATATGAAACATCAGAGGTCGCTACCATGTAGTCATAGGTTCCGGATGATTCGTTGAATGTTATAGAGTAACTGGTTGAAGTAAGAGTCGTTCCATTCAAAGTGACTGACCAGGATGTTCCAGAAGGCAGTCCTTGCTCTTCAAATGTAATCGAGTTCAATAACTTAGCGCTAGATAGATTTACAACGAAGTTAGAGCTATTAGGCGTAAAGCTGGATGATCCTGCTGCAGGATCTCCGTATTCAGCAAAATAACTGTATTTCGTGTCGTTCTTGAATAGCTTGTAAATAGTAATTTCATTGGTTCCCTGCGCAATCAAGCCACAAACTCCAATTGAAATGTTGGTTTGCTGGCTCAGACCAGTCTTGAATGTAACATTGTCACCAATTACATATGAGTCAGGGAAATAGTCCTTCCCGCTTGCAATCATCCCGCTTTCATTGAAAGGCGTTTCCAAATTATAGTTCCAATATTGATTGCCAGTTGTTGTGCTATTCCAAGAGTCCTTGTAGATTGCAGGACTTCCACAGTAAAAGTTATACTCTGGGCTATAAACTGGGTTTTGCGTCGTGAAATTATTTCCATATATTAGGTTTCCACTACTGTACATTTGAAGACCAAACTGTTCAGTTCCATCGTTGAAGCTTCGATCGAACTGTAGCTGTTGAGCAATACTTTCCGTTTCACTCCTGAAATGTATGACATTGTAACCCGCAAAAATGTTTCCATTTATTGTTATATTTGCCATCTGGTACGGAGAATTATAGACTAGCATACCTATACCGGTAGACCCAATTATATTCTGGGTGATCAAGAGGTTGGTGGAGTTCCAGATCATCATTGAACCATCTGTTGATTGGATGCCACAGTAATACCAGGTAGCAAATATTCCATTGCTGATTGTCACATTGGACGCATCATAGAGTTCAGTGGGAAGATCATTTCCCGTGGGAAGGGAAAATCCAAAATTTAAGTCCAGCACCTCGTATACAAGATCATACCAGTAACCTTTGTACTCAAAACCAGGGTCTGCATTATAAATCACAACATGAGCTGTAGTACCTTGCAACAGAATTCCAGGGAAAACCTGGTAAAGGAAATCGTTGAACTGTCCAAAGATAGGATTAAGATTGACATAATTGGATCCAATTGGTGCAATTAAATATGGATCAGAACTTGATCCACTACCCGAAGACGCAATTGCAGAAAGCTGACCGTTTGAATATGCGATTGTTGGTGTATATCGTCCCAACGATGTGCTAGCCACCATGGCAATATTCGTTATCCCAACATTGGAAAGAGTTCCAGTTGTAATATTGTATGAATTAAGAAGTGCTTCATACTCATAATTTGCAGTCGGCAGCGTAAAGTTATCAGATGGTGACCAGCCAAACTGCAGGCACTCTGCTAGCGTCTGGTTATCCTGCACAAAGAGGAAGGGTGAAGAGAGGGGATTGCTAAGACCACTGTAATCAACGGAGTATTTTGTCTGGCTATAAGTGTTGTTCCAGAGACCGTAGACTAAGGAAGGGCCTGATTGCAGGTATGCTGTAGAACCGCTGTAGGAAACATCAACCCCCGTCGATGTTTCACCTGTTTCCGATCCGATGTCGTAAGCCGCCTGGACATTCTCGTACGTTGCTGTCGTTGCATTCATGTATCTAAGGTTCATTGTTCCGTTAATAGCAGATACATCAGCATTACTACCGCCACCAGGGCCCCCTATCATTATCTCAGCGTCATATGGAGTGTAGCCATCTGGCGACAGTTGAGTACCGCTGACAAAATAATGCGGAGAAGGTGCCGAGTATGATACAGGCTGATCATATGTTGAGTTAAAAACAACTTCGTCGTAGTTACAGGAAACATGATCTTGAGGAATTGATATGTTAAAGAAAACCGCGCTGTTGCCATTAACAAGGGTCGAGTTCAGGTACATATCGATAGTTAAAGGATATGTAAAAGTATACTCCTGACTATAACCATAATGGTAGGTTGAAGTAACTCCATGATGACCGGAAACAGCCGTTGAAGAGAGTATTGTTCCGGGTTCCAATACTGCATCTGGAGAAGAAAAATTCCAAACGTTGTCTATGAAAAACAATGTATGAGTTCTCGCGCTCAAGTCAAGCACGTTCTGGGTCCACATGTTGTAACTGTCATTACCCAGAATATCTACATTGTTCAGGATTGCATTCAACTGCATACTGACCGACTGCGGTGAATTATCAGGAAGATAGAAATCAGAAAGATTATTCAGTGTCACTGATGCCATAAAACTGCTAGTCGTGGAGTTATATGCAACAATATTGCCTGAATTATTCATAAGGCCATAATCACCTATACCCATCGGGGCTGGGGAAGACGCATAGGCTAGTGTTACGTGTCCATTTTCTATTTTGGATTGAGACATATAATCAGGCAAATAGAGATACTTCATCGGTATCCCTTCCTGCTTTGCTTGCTGAATCACCGATTTCTCAAGATTCATGCGTTCAGACAGTGAAAGAGTTTTCGTACCCGAAGAGTGAACTCCTGATGGGGGTGAAACATGACTTACGGAAGTTCCTTGATTCGCAAGGGAAACCGATGATTGAAGTGCGCTTCCAGTGTTTCCAATTGTGGAAGAATTTTCTACGAGTATTACCATTCCAGATAACATCATTACCATTACAACAACAAATACCATGGTTGCCTTTAAGCGACTCAAACGCATTTTCTGTGATGTCTCGGAATATATATTATACTTTTTACATTATTAAGTGAGTTTTACTATATTTTAGGGTTGTTTTTATCCAGAGTGTAAATTCCATGCTTCATTCCAGCGATACCAAACAAAATTGTTAACAAATAACAACCGAATGGTAATGATTAGGACTTGACAACAAAGCTGCCCCCTTCTTTTCTCAGCAGACCGGAATAGATGCCCCATTCGATGAGTGTTAGTTCCACATCATGGCGGCCGGTCGGTGAATTAAAAGTCTGGACGCCGTTTTCCTGAAGCGCCTCAAGGAGATTATCGAGTTCAAACTCTTCCAGTTTAAGTGCAGTCTTGAAAGGTTCCAGATCTTTAAGGGATTTCTTGATCAATTCCTTTCGTGTTTTTATGCTTGACTTAATAAGCTCCTTTCCAAGAGGAGTTATTGAGAGATCTCCCGTTTCAAAAAGTACAAAACCAAGCATTGATGCAGTGTAAACAATCGGCATCAGTTCATCAAGATCGACTTCCATCTCCTTCTCGAGCATGTAGAGATCTGCCTTTCCGTCAAACATGTTATTCAGAACGTACAGCAGGCCTATCAGGTCTGCTATTCTTGAATTGGGATCAACAACGTCAGCCAGTACTATCACTATCCAGCAGCCTAGCTGCAGGCCTCAAGGCGCTTCTCATATTAATACTCCTCCTGAATGCATAATATCATACTATCCATCGAAGATCGCATATTTGATCAAGCCAGGACAAAAACTGGAGCAGATTAACACTCATCTTATATCTCCTATAATTTCATTTTGAATTTAAGGATTCTGTTTATTAGGAACGATCTGAAGGCGACGGTTGATATTCCTATCAAATACCCATGATCTTTAAGCTGCAAATACCCCTTCCTCCGCGACATAGCGTTTCCTTGCGAGATCCATCATCCTGCGTGTGAAAAATATTGAAAAGACCACGACAACGATTCCAAATACAAAAGAAGCCCATGCCGCAGCACCAAGGTTACCGGATCTTGTGTTGACATCTATAAATCTCATGAGACCATTGCTGACTTGAAGTGTTCTATTTCCATAAATTGATGGCCAGTATTCGCCTATCATCAGCCCACCCCAGGTACTGTTTATTGTGGATGATATGCCTGCTATCAGATATGGGAATGTCGAGGGAATGATGACCCTCCGCATCTTGCTGAAGAATCCCATATTCAGGTTCTTCATAAGCTCCTGATATTCAGAAGGCATTGCCTTCACACCCATCCAGAATGAGTAAAAGAGATAGTAGAATGTGCTTATGAAAGCGAGAGCAATGACAAAGAACTCGTTTGTAAATGGTCCAAATACAGCATGAAAATCTGGATAAAATGCTACGTATATGAAAGGGAAATACACCGGTGCAGGGAAAGCTGTCAAGACCTGAATAACAGGTACGCCGACAGACTCTGCGCGAGAGTTTACTGCCATGTAATAGCCGAGCGTTATGGAAATGACAAATGTCACTGCGATTACAACGGCAACGCGGGCATAATCATAGAGCAAACCGACAATGATTTGAGGTGTCAGGGCGAAAAGTGTGGACCACTCTGAAACCGGAACGCTGAGAACAAGAAGCGTTGATGAATACAGTATTACAGCCAAAATAAGGAGACCAACTGCTGCCAGGATATAGCGTGAGTAATTAACACCGGTTCTTTCGGCCTCAAACATCTCATTCTTCATAGATGGGTTTCTTCGTCTGTAATACTTTGCAAGCCTGGTAAATGGTGTTGCAGCGGTTGCTGATAATCGTCTTGTTGTATTCTTAAAGCTGAACCTTCCCCTTCTGATCACTGGCGTATCTGTATCGACTGTATATTTTGCAACAGCATGCCTACTGAACCTGCGAAGGAAATATATTATCACCATGATGACCGATCCAAGCAGTATAAAGGCAAGGATGATCCCATTATAATTGGATGCAATGATCAGTTTCTGCATCTCTGTTCCAATTCCAAATGTCTCGTATGAAGTTACGCCGATAGTAAATACCTCACTCACGGTTATATAGAAGAAACCGTCGGATATGCTTGGAAATAGGTTTGCTACAATTCTAGGTATCGAGAAAGGTATGTATATATTCCTTAGAATAGAGAAGAAACCAAGGCGATAATTTTCCCCCACCTCGACCATTTCACGCGGGATAGTCTTAAAAGCCTGGTATTCTGCAATCCAGATATTCCATACCACCGCCGTGAAGACAAGAAAATCGGCAGCCAATTCCACTCCAAGCGGACCGCCGATTCTTGTTATAAATAGTATCAGAACAACAGGAAAAAATGAAATTACCGGTACTGACTCAAAAACTTCGGAGATTGAGATGAATATATTTTCAAAGATCCTTCCCTTGATAGCGCCGTATGATAGGAACCATCCTGTCACTATGGAAAGCAGGACGAGACCGAGCACACGACCAGCAGTTGCAAGAACTGCCAGAAAAATAATGAGATCCTCATTCATTCTTCTTACCACCGGGCGGAGAGAGCTTGGTGTACAAGATGTCCAGGTATTCGCTGAATTTCGGGTTTCTTATGCTGCGAGGCCTTGGTATGTCAATTTCAAGCTTACCAACAACAGTAGCTGGTATATTGTTTAAAATGTAAATTTCATCCGCAAGTTCAAGAACCTCCGTCAGGTTGTGGGATACCAGCACAACGCCCTTAAGCGGAGTATCCACACGAAAAAGGATATTATAGATATCCTGTCTCAGGCCCTCTGCAGTCAACTCATCCAGGTGGGAAAATGGTTCATCCATGAGAAGGATCATAGGATTAGCGGCAAGGGCCCTGGCTATAGCAACCCTCTGGCGCATTCCTCCACTCATCTCTTTTGGATAAAGTTCTTCGAATCCCTGAAGACCGACATCTTCAAGCGCCTTCATGGCAATAGTTTCCGCCTCGTCCTGCGCAACTTTCATGGAACGTGGAGAAAGCATTACATTCTCGAGCGCAGTCATCCATGGAAACGTTATTATGGATTGGTGAACAAAAACGACCTTTGGCGTAGGCTTTGTAATCTTTTTCCCCATTAGATAGGTTGCACCGGAATCTGGAGCAAGGAAGCCGCCCATAATTCTCAAAAGTGTAGACTTTCCAATTCCAGATGGCCCTACAATACCTACGAATTTATCCTGGCCGACTGAAATGTTGATGTTCTCGAATACTTTGTAACCATTCTCGTACGAAAAATGTATGTCAATCGATTCGAGCAGACTGATCGGCTGACCAGATCCGACTCCTCCAACCAGGTTTGCCGGATTCTTCATCTCCACCACCTTCAATGTAGTTCATATCACACGCCAGCCAATCTAGCCACACC